>JARFPW010000129.1 GCA_029288095.1 Gemmatimonadota bacterium | reverse complement strand
TGGAGTGAGCGAAGCGATTGAAATGCGCCCGACAGGATTCGAACCTGTGACCTTCTGCTCCGGAGGCAGACGCTCTATCCCGGCTGAGCTACGGGCGCATCATCTGTGGCGGGTCCTCGACCCGCTGGTACAAACCGGAATGCGCCGCGAAGGAATCGAACCTTCAACCTACTGGTTAAGAGCCAGTTGCTCTGCCGATTGAGCTAGCGGCGCGTCATGGTGCCTACTGCAGTGGAGCCGAGGGGAGTCGAACCCCTGACCTCTTGAATGCCATTCAAGCGCTCTCCCAACTGAGCTACGGCCCCGTCATGCCCCCAAGGGGAATCGAACCCCTATCTCCACCTTGAAAGAGTGGTGTCCTAACCGTTAGACGATGGGGGCTCACCAGTCCCCGAAGCGCTGCTCCGGCTGTCTCAATGCGCCCGGCAGGACTCGAACCTGCGACCCTCGGCTTAGAAGGCCGATGCTCTATCCAGCTGAGCTACGGGCGCCCACAACTGAGGATCTCATCCAGCCTGCCGCTCTTTCAACTGCTGAGAGCTCGCGGCGGGGATTGAACCCGCGACCTCATCCTTACCAAGGATGCGCTCTACCACTGAGCTACGCGAGCCCGGCTTTCGAGACCGCCGATAACAGGGGCGGAGGGACTCGAACCCACAACCTTCGGTTTTGGAGACCGGTGCTCTACCAGTTGAGCTACGCCCCTGTGCAATGCGACATGGCTGGGGGCGGACTCGAACCGCCGACACCCGCGTTTTCAGCGCGGTGCTCTACCAGGCTGAGCTACCCAGCCGCCGTCGAGCTCCGGGGGAGGGATTCGAACCCTCGACCTAGTGGTTAACAGCCACCCGCTCTGGCCACTGAGCTACCCCGGAATGGGACTCTCTACAACTATCAAGTAGCGTTGGGTCCAAAACAAAATGCCCCGCCTGCCGTCGCCAGCGCACGGGGCACGCCTTCGTAAGTAGCGGGGGCAGGATTCGAACCTGCGACCTTCGGGTTATGAGCCCGACGAGCTACCAGACTGCTCCACCCCGCATCGGGCCACCGATGGTACGCCGCACCCCGATTATTGTCAACCCGAAAATCGGCCCTCGAATTGCAGGATTGGCCATGACTTCCGCTGTCTCGCCGGCCACCACTATGTTGGCCTGCGCGTACGACCTCTACAACCGGCTATCGGAGAAGCTCGACTGGCGAATCGAACCCTGGTGCAAGTCTTCGGCCTGGCTGCTTTGGGCCTCCTGGTGCCCCTTGAGCAGGCCGCGGCTCAGTCAGTCGTGCCTGCCGGCGACGCGTACGTGGAGGACTCGGAAGAGGGTCTGTCCGGCTCTACCGCTCGCTGGCGGCCTGCCCCGGCCGGTGTGCGAACGCTCTCGGTGCACTTCGGAACACCGCCGGCGGATCGACCGGGTTTCTGGGACGAGGCGCGCCGCGCTCTTCGGGTCTGGGAGGACGTCCCAGGTGTGCCTCTTCGATTCGAGACCGTGGAAGAAGCCGTGGATGCCGACGTGGAGTTCCGATGGATCCGGCGGTTCTCAACCGCCCAGGCCGGGGCTACTCATCGTGTCTTGGACGACGCCGGGTACATCGCGCATGTCACGGTGGTGCTGGCGAATCAGCACTCCGATGGGGTGCGCATGAGCGATGAGTTCATCCGGCTCGTGGCATTGCATGAAGTCGGACATGTCGTTGGCCTGCCGCACAGTGAGAATCCTGCAGATGCGATGCACCCTGGAAACCGGAACCTGAAGCTGTCGCGAAGAGACCTGCGGTCGGTCGGCGTCCTGTATGGTCTGTCTGCGGATTCGACACCATGAAGATCTACACGAAGACGGGTGATAAGGGAGAAACCCGGCTCTACGGAGGCGTTACCGTGGACAAGCACGATGAAAGAGTCGTTGCGTATGGCACGGTTGACGAGCTGAACGCGGTACTGGGCGTGGCGATCACGGCGGATCCGGACGGTCCGGGTGTGGACGGCCTTCGTGAGGTCCAATCCGACTTGCTCACGATCGGAGCGCTTCTCGCTGCCGCCGATCCCGAGCGAGCCCGCCGGAAGGGAAACCTTCCCGAACTTCCGCCCGAGCGGGTTACCGACCTGGAGGACTGGATCGACAGGCTGGATGCCGATCTCGAGCCGCTGGACGCGTTCATACTTCCGGGCGGTTCACCCGCAGGTGCGCACCTCCATGTCGCGCGCACCGTGTGCCGGAGAGCCGAGAGGGCGATCACCCCGCTGCTCGAGGTGCATCCCGGACTGGGCGACGCCGTCGTTCCATACATCAACCGTCTTTCCGACCTGTTGTTCACTCTGGCACGGTCCGTGAACACCGTAGCGGGGGCAAAAGAGGCCCGCTGGGAACCGATGCGCAGGCGCACGCCCGATCGGTAGCTGGCGGGACACCCTTACGGAATTACGGAATGAGCCACCTTCAGGATCAGGATCTCGCGGATCTGGAGTCCGGAAGCCCGACTGCGGTCGTCGATGAAGTCGACCTCGAAACGGCACGCCGGATAGAGGGATTCGTAATAGCTCTGTTGAAGGATTACCGCACGCGGCAAGCGTATGCGCGCGGTAATCAGCTGATTGACCGTTTCCATAGTGCAGTCCTCGATCAGCTTCATGACCTCTGGGACCACCTGCCCCACCTGACCCTCACGATCGACGAGGGTCGCCTGCTGTGGCGTGAATTCCCGGTCTACGACGAGCCGATCGGCCACGACAACTTCGCCTTCATGTTCTTCCGTGACGGGTTGCGGACTCTGGCACTGTTACCCGGGTGTGATCAGGGCGAATTGCGTGAGTTTCTGGAAATCCTCGCCAATTATCGACGCGGACGGGCCGCTGACCTGCTCGCCACCCTCTGGCACCGGGATTTTTCGTTCGTTCGCATTGAATACGTGGATGTTGGCGAGGATGAGGGTGTTCAGGTGCCCGCCGGGGACAGGAATGTGGGAGCTGGAGAGACGATCGCCGACATGAGTGAGATCGAGCGGGTCGTCAGTGAGGGTCCCGTTTCCGCGGAAGTCGATGATGGATTCAACAAGATCCTGCTTTCGGAGGCCGAGCATTCCTACTTGCAGCGGGAGATCGAACTCGAATTGGAGCGACCCCTGCCGCATGACGTAACCCTGGCCCTGCTGGATCAGTTCGAAATGCGGGACCAGGAGCGCCGGCGGCAGGTTGTGGACATCCTGCGGGGCCTGCTCCCCCGGCTCCTGGCAGAACCCGACTTCGCGACGGTTGCTCTGATCGTGAACGAACTGCAGTTGCTGGCGAATCGGACCGGTGAACAGGATACGCAGCAACTCGTCTTGTCCTTGCTTCGTGACATGTCCGAGGCGATGGCGGACCTCGTAAGCGCGAAGCATGAACACGACGATGACGGCCCCGAACAGCATGAGCTCGAAGCTCTCCTCGGAGCCCTTCAGGCGGAGGCAATTCCCACCCTTGTCCGGGCGCTCCCGGCGATGACGGACTTCGCCCTGCGAGAACAGGTCGAGGACGCTCTCGACGATCTCGTGGCTCGGTTCCCGGACCAGCTGGCCGAACTTACGTCGGCGGACGATCCCATGTTGGCCGCGGAGGCCGCGAAGATCATCGCTCGCCTGGGTCTGGAAGACGCCGTAGGGGACCTCGTTCGGCTGTCCAAGCGAAATGAATCGGTTGCCCGGCGGGCTGGCGTGGAAGCACTGGGCCACATGCCGGTCGAGCGGGCCGGAACCACCGTGCTTCGGGCGCTCGACGACGCCGACTGGACGGTGCGCAAGGCGGCGCTGGAGGCGATAACGAGGCTCACACCGGTCGGCGCGACCGGCGAACTGCGCCGCCATATCGCAAGCCGATCGTTCGCCGGACGCGATGAAGTGGAACAGGCGGTGTTCCTCAGGACGCTCGTGGTAGCCGATCCGGAGGCAGCCGTGCCTGAACTCTCACGCCTGCTGAACGGAAGGGGACGGTGGGGGGTCAGGCATGCCGCGATCGTGAGGGCCGGAGCAGCCCGGGCGTTGGCGATGGTCGGCACACCCGCAGCGGCGGCCGTGCTGACCAAGGCACGGAAGGATCGAAACTCGACGGTCGCAGACGCGGTTCGCCTGAGTCTCAGACACCTGGAACAGAACGTCGGCGCGTTTGAGGATGGAGCCGAGGCATGACCGAACTACAACATGGGGTCAGCGCAGGGGTGCTGACGGCGATCTACAACGCCGTCAAAGCTCTCCAGTTGTATCCCGTTGAGAACGAAATCGTCGGGCGCTCGTTGTCGGAGTTGCAGACCCTCGTCGATCAGGTATTCGAACGAGAGGGCGGACTCGCCATCTGGGTGGCCGGCAACTACATGCTCGTCAATGACATCCAGGTGCGGCTCGATCTGGCTGACTACGCGGCGCTGGCGTCCTTGCGCGAAGCGTTGCGTAGCCATGGAATCGGTCGAATCGAGTTCCAGCCTCGCGTCCGCACGGATGATTGGGTGGCTTTCTTGTTCGGCCTCACCGCAGCGACGCGGCCGGGAGTCCATCCCCTGGAGGCGTTCCGGGCTCGGCTTCGCGACGCAGGCGTTCAGCGTATCCAGGTGGGCCCGCCGGCCGCCCTGTTCAACGCAGACGAGGACAGCGACGGGTTGGAGGCGGCCCGCCGCACCTATGCTTTCTCGGTCAAGGTCGCGAGAGAGACGATGAACGGTCTGGTCCTGGGCAAGGCGATCGGGGCGCAGCGCGCGGAGCGCGCCGTCCTTCGCGTGGTG
>JARFPW010000046.1 GCA_029288095.1 Gemmatimonadota bacterium | reverse complement strand
GCGATGAGGAGGCCGCCGAGGAATCAGAGCCGGCCGGGTCCGCTGATTCCGCCGAGCCCGTTCGACCATCGAGCGAGCCCGTTCGACCATCGAGCGAACCCGTTCGACCAGCGAGCGAACCCGTTCGACCATCGAGCGAGCCCGTTCGACCAGCGAGCGAACCCATCGAACATCCCCACGCTCCCGACGATGCGGGTGCTCCCGATGGCCCGGATGATCCGGACGGTCCAAAACCAGCCGACGAGCCAGACACGCAGGACTGGATAGGCTAGCAGAACCGACGATGCGCCTCGCGTTCCTGGACTGGCTCGTGATGGCGGCCTACGGGGCGCTCACCCTGGCAATCGGCCTGCGCTTCGCGGGCCGGGCCGGCAAGGGTACCCACGAGTTTTTCCTCTCCGGTCGCTCCCTGCCCTGGTGGCTGCTCGGCACCTCGATGGTGGCCACGACATTCTCCACAGACACTCCGAACCTCGTAACGGACCTCGTCCGCACTGGCGGCGTGAGCTCGAACTGGGTGTGGTGGGCATTCCTCATTACGGGCATGTGCACGGTGTTCTTCTATGCCCGGCTGTGGCGTCGCTCGGGTGTGTTCACCGACATGGGTTTCTACGAGCTGCGCTATTCCGGTCGACCAGCGGCATTCCTGCGCGGGTTCCGCGCCCTGTATCTGGGCGTGTTCTTCAACGTGATGATCATGGCCACCGTGACGCTGGCCGCGATCAAGATCGGTGGAGTGCTGCTCGGGCTGGACAAGTATGCTACGGTACTGGTGGCGGGCGGCATCACGGTGCTCTACTCGGCTGGCGCCGGCCTGTGGGGCGTCGTGGTCACCGATCTCATTCTGTTCGTGGTCGCGATGATCGGGTCGATTTCGGCGGCCGTGTACGCCCTCAACCAGCCGGAAGTCGGCGGACTCACCGGTCTCGTGTCAAACCCCGCCGTGACCGACAAGCTGTCGCTGCTACCCGACTTCACGGACTGGCGAGTCGCGGTCCCGATCTTCGTGATTCCGCTCGCCGTGCAATGGTGGAGCACCTGGTATCCCGGCGCGGAACCGGGCGGCGGCGGGTACGTCGCGCAGCGCATGCTGGCGGCCCGGGATGAGAAGGACTCGATGCGGGCGGTCCTGTGGTTCAATGTCGCGCACTACGCGCTGCGGCCGTGGCCGTGGATCCTGGTGGCTCTGGCTTCACTCGCTGTCTATCCGACGCTCGGTGATCTCGCGACCGCTTTTCCCCACGTAGACCCGTCGATCCTCAAGGATGACCTGGCGTATCCGGCGATGCTCATCTTCCTGCCCAGCGGGCTGCTGGGGCTGGTCGTGGCATCGCTTGCCGCGGCCTACATGTCCACTATCAGCACCCACCTGAACTGGGGCGCGTCATACATCGTCGAGGACTTCTATCGTCGATTCCTCGTCAGCGGCCGGGACGAACGGCACTACGTAGCCGTGGCACGGGCCGCGACCGTCGGCCTGATCGTCCTCGCGATGACAGTCTCGCTGTGGCTGCACAACGCGCTGCAGGCCTTCCAGATTCTGCTCCAGATCGGCGCCGGGACCGGGCTGATCTTCCTGCTCCGCTGGTTCTGGTGGCGGGTCAACGCGTGGAGCGAGATCTCGGGCATGGTGGTGTCGTTCGCGGTTGCCGTGTGGTTCCAGTTCTTTCACGTACGGGCTGGCTTTGCACCGATTCACCCCTCAGCGCAGCTGCTGATCGGCGTCGCGATCACGACCGTTGCCTGGCTGTCGGTGACGATGCTCACGCCTCCCGCCGATCGGGCGACACTGCAGGAGTTCTACGACCGGATTCGTCCGATGGGCCGGAACTGGAGCAAGGTCGTAGACACGGAGTCGGCGGCGGGAGGCGGATCCGAAGCTCCCGACAACGACGTCGGCGCGGCGATGCTCGGCTGGGTACTGGGCAGCCTCACTGTGTATGCCACCCTGTTCGGCACCGGCTACCTGCTGTACGGCAGAATCCTGGCGGCGGTGATCGCCGTCGGAGTCGCCGCGGCAGCCGGAATCGGTTTGTTCCGCGTTCTGCCGCGTATCGGATTCGAGTAGAGGAGCCCGGCTTCGGTTGACACTTCGTGTCAGGCCCGGCCTATTTCCGGTGTCCGCTCCCGAGTGCTGACCGCCCTTTTGCCACCGCTCTACGATTGCGAAAGCGAGAATCCAGAATGTTGAACCGTCGGATCAGCGTCGCCGCGTTCGCCGCCCTTATCTGCGTCTCCGCATCGGCCATCGTGCCGGATGTGACGGCCCAGGACAGTCCCGTTCTCGATCGGATCGTCGAGACATCGACGCTGCGGGTAGGCATGTCGGGTAGCCAGCCGCCGTTCAACATGAAGTCCCGCGACGGCTCGCCGATGGGTCTCGAGGTCGACCTGGCGAACGCCCTCGCCGCCATGATGAAAGTCGAGCTCCAGATCGTCGAGAAGCCGTTCGCCGACCTGATCCCCGCCCTGGAGCGGGGCGAAGTCGACATGGTCCTGTCGGGAATGTCGATCACGGCAGATCGGTCGCGCTCCGTGTCGTTTGTCGGCCCCTACATGATGTCCGGCAAGTCGATCCTCACCAAGTCGGCGACGCTGGCGGCGATTCAGGAAGCCGGAGATCTGAATGTGGCCGACATTCGTCTGGTCGCCTTGCGGAATTCCACGAGCGAGGAATTCGCTCGCACGAATCTTCCCGACGCGCAACTGACCACGGTCGGCTCCTACGACGAGGCCATCGAGATGCTGCGGGCGGACCAGACCGGAGCACTGATTGCGGATATGCCCATCTGCATGCTCACCGTGATGCGGTTTCCGAACGACGACTTCGCCACCCTCGATCAGCCTCTGACCCTCGAGCCGATCGGGCTCGCGCTATCTGCAAACGACGCGCAACTGGAGAACCTGATACGGAACTACATCGCCGCCCTGGAGGGAACGGGCATCCTCGAGTCGCTCAGGAAGGCCTGGCTGGAGAACGGCTCCTGGGTCGCCGCTCTCCCATGATCGTCTCGCACGGCGGGCACGACCGCTCGCCGTGATCGCGACTGATGCGGGCCGCTTTGCCTTCCGTGCCGAGCGGCCCGTTCGAGTTCAATGACTGATACCGAGAAGACAGACACGACC
>JARFPW010000275.1 GCA_029288095.1 Gemmatimonadota bacterium | reverse complement strand
CGATAGAGGAGGTCCTTCTGTGCGGCGGCGGCGCCCGCAATCCGGAGATCCGCCGTCGACTCGCGGATCGCCTTCCCGGCGTAGGTGTGCGATTGCTCGAGGAAACCGGGTGGAATGGAGATGCCCGCGAGGCAGCGGCGTTCGGCCTGCTGGCTCGACAGCACGTGCTCGGCATCCCGGTGGACGTGGCATGGGCCACCGGCGCGCGCGGCGCGCGCCGACTCGGAAAGCGGGTTCCGGCGTGAGCGATGCGAGCGCTCTCGCTGGCCGCGTCGTGCTCGAGGCCCTGCGCCTCGACCTGGAATCCGAATCCGCCGTTCGGGATCGCGCCGCGCGAGCCCTGGAGTTGGGGGCCGGCGGGTTCATCGTGTTCGGGGGCGAAGCCGACCAGGTGACCCGGATGGTATCCGAGCTGAGGGCGGCTGCGCCTCATCCCCTGTGGGTCGGGTCCGACCTGGAGCGCGGGCCGGGTCAGCAGTTCAATGGTCTGCCGACCCTTCCGCCGCCGGCGGGCCTGGCGGCGCACGCGGACCCGGCCGCTGCCGCACATGCGGCCGGTCGCGCGACCGGTCGAGCCGCACGCGCCATCGGCATCGATCTCGTCTTCGCCCCGGTACTCGACCTCGACATCGAGCCGCGAAATCCCATCGTCGGCACTCGAGCGTTTTCGGGAGACCCGGAAGTCGTGGCCCGGCTCGGCGCCTCCTGGATCGAGGGATGCCAGGGCGAAGGCGTGCTGGCCTGCGCGAAACACTTTCCCGGTCATGGTCGCACGACCACGGATTCGCATGCCGAGATCCCGCGAGTCGAAGCGGGCAGGGAGGAACTCGAAGCTGACCTGTTGCCCTTCCGCCGCGTCGTTCCCCAGGTGGGCGCAATTCTCACGGCGCACGTCGCGTATCCCGCCCTGGGAAGCACGAACCCCGCCACCATGGCGCCAGAGGTTCTCACGGAGTTGTTGCGATTGGAACTCGGGTTCACGGGCCTCGCCGTCACCGATGCCATGAACATGAGTGGGTTTCTGGATGCAGGCAGTGACTCCGGGCGGGCCGCCGTAACGGCGCTTCTGGCAGGGTGCGATCTCCTTCTGTACCCGGAGGATATCACCGGGACCGTGAACACTCTGGCCGTCGAAGCGGAACGCGACGCGAACGTCCTCCGGCGCCTTGAAGAGGCCAGCGCGCGCTCCTCCGCCGTGCGTCGAAGCTTCGGACAGGCGCTCTCGGCTGAAGCAGAATCCGATGACGGGATTGATGTCGACGCACTCGCGCTCGGATGCATGACGTGGACGGGGGGTTCACCCGGCTGGCTGCGCACCGTCAAGCCGCTGCACGTCGTGCCGGTCTGGGATGATCGACCACAGCCCGGCCGACCGCCGCTCGGAACTGAATTCGTCGATGCACTGCGCGACCTCGGGTGCCCGGCGATGCTGCACGACATCGACTCGTTTCCGGGTGGGACGCACACCGTGATTCTCATCGCTTCCACCCCACAGGCGTGGAAGGGGACGGCAGGCCTGACTCCGCCGGCGGTGGAAGCCGTGCGGGCCGTCCGGGACACCGCCGCCGAGTCACTGATCGTGGCTCTGGGCCACCGGCGCCTCGTCGACTCTCTGGGTGGAGGCCTGTGTGCGTGGGGCTCGGAGCCGACCATGGAACGGGCCGCCGCCCGGGCCCTGGCGGCTGCCGCAGGCCAGGGCAGCTGATGGGGGCCCTCGATTGGGGAATCGTCGGTGCCTATCTGGTGGGGACGCTCGCGATCGGTCTGTGGCTCGCCCGGCGCGCCAGCGGCAGCCTGGTCGAGTTCTTCGTCAGTGGCCGTTCGTTGCCCTGGTGGCTGGCCGGGACCTCCATGGCCGCGACCACGTTCAGTGTCGACACGCCGCTGTACGTTACCGGCGTCGTGGCCCGCCGAGGCATCGCCGGGAACTGGGAGTGGTGGGCGTTCGCGCTGTCCCACGTGCTCCTGATCTACCTGTTCGCTCGCCTGTGGCGCCGGGCGGAAGTGGTCACCGACGCGGAGCTCACGGAAATCCGCTACGGCGGTCGTCCTGCAGCCGTGCTGCGAGGGACCCGCGCTTTCCTGTTCGCGGTGCCGATCAACTGCATCGCGATCGGATACGTCATGCTCGCGATGCGGAAGGTGATCGAGGCGCTGGGCGTGTTGGAAGCCCTGCCGCCCTGGCTTCCCGGGGACGGGCGACTGTGGATCGTCGTCGGTCTTTCGATCTTCGTGATGGTCTACGCGGGCGTGTCCGGCTTGTGGGGTGTCGTGGCCACGGACTTCGTGCAGTTCGGTCTGGCCATGCTCGGCGCCCTTCTCGTCGCTGGCTACGCCATCGTCGACATCGGCGGTGTGGGTGAACTGAAGGCGGGGCTCGAAGCAGCCGGCCGAGCCGACACGCTTCGCATGGTCCCCAGGCCGGGCTCGGTGGATCTTCCCATGGGCACCTTCCTCGCCTACCTGGGCATCCAATGGTGGGCGTGGCGCCGCTCGGACGGAGGTGGCGAGTTCGTTCAGCGAATGTCGGCAGCGAAGACCGAGAAAGACGCGGAAAAAGCCGCGTGGCTGTTCAACCTGCTGCACTACGTGCTGCGGGCATGGCCGTGGATCCTGGCCGCTCTGGCGGCGCTCGTCGTGTTCCCGAATCTGGAAGACCCCGAGATGGGGTATCCGCTCCTCATGCTCAGGTACCTGCCCGCCGGAGTGCTCGGGCTGGTGGTGGCGTCGTTCGTCGCCGCCTTCATGTCGACGGTTTCCACCCAGATCAACTGGGGCGCGAGCTACGTCGTCAACGACCTGTGGGCCCGGTTCGTCGAGCCGGATGCGTCGCAGAAGAAACTCGTATTCATGGGGCGCCTGGCCTCCGTGCTCATGGTCGCCTGCGGTGGCGCCGCCGCGTTCTTCACCAGCGATGTCGGAACCGTGTTTCGCTTCGTGATCGCGATCGGCACAGGCCCGGGAGCCGTGCTCATCCTCCGCTGGTTCTGGTGGCGCGTGAACGCGTGGGCCGAACTGACGGCGATGCTAGCGGGATTCGGGATCGCTCTGCTTACGTACACGAATGTCTTCCCGCCACTGGAATTCGGGGCACGGCTGGCGGTGACAGCGTTCGGCTCCGGAGTGATCTGGATTGCCGTGATGTTCATGACCAAGCCGGAGTCGGATGAGACACTCGATACGTTCTACCGTCGCGTTCGCCCCGGCGGGCCCGGCTGGGGTCGCGTTCGACAGCGGACGGGCATTGAGCCGGTAACCGAGCTGGGACCGGATCTGATGCGCACGCTCGGCGCGGTGCTGTTGCTGTTCGGCCTGATGTTCGCGGCCGGCGGCGCGATGTTGTACGAATGGAGAACGGCGACCATCGC
Organism: Gemmatimonadota bacterium; assembly: GCA_029288095.1. Lineage (GTDB taxonomy): Bacteria > Gemmatimonadota > Gemmatimonadetes > Palauibacterales > Palauibacteraceae > JARFPW01. The sequence goes on along the minus strand of JARFPW010000275.1, from coordinate 14,412 downwards.
GGCGGTCGTCGGTGTGGTCGGACTCGTGATACTGCGTCGCTGGCACTCAGTGGGAGAGGTGACATGATGGTTCGCCGGTCCGTCGCATCGTTGGTCCTCGTCGCCGCGTGTGGCGGCGGCTCGATCGGATCGGGTCCGCTCCCCCCAGGTATCATCGAGAGTGTCCTGCCCCCGATACCCACGATCACCGGGGCGATCGAGCTGTACGTCGAGTACCCGGACTCGCACCAGCGGATCACGGCCAGCGATTCGAACTTCGTCTTCGGATCCGTCGGTACCGGTGATGCGACCCTGATCATCAATGGTCAATTCATCGATGTGAATCCGAACGGATCCTTCCTGGCGTTCCTCCCCGTCCCGCAGGCGGAGGCGGGTGACACCGCTTCCTATCTGCTGGTAGCCCGGCGGGGCAGTGAACTCGACACGCTGCGTCACCCGTTTCTTCTTCCGGAGACTCCGTTCGAGGGTGAGCCGGGCACGGCGTGGATCGACCCGGAGTCGCTCGAAGACCGCGAGGTTCGTTGGGCAGTCCCGGGAGAATCGTTCACCCTGACCGTGCGGGCGTCGCCGGGAGCGGAAGTAACGTTGGATGCCGGCCGCGAACGTCACCCGATGATCGAGACAGAGTCGGCGGGTGAGTACGGCATCACCATGGAAGCCGAGTCATTCTATCGGATCGCCTGCGCACCGGAGGATTGCAATTGGAGCGAGCAGGCCGACTCCCTGCGCCTCGGCGTGCGGGTGACAATGTCCGACACGAACGCTCGGGGTTCATTCGTAGTGCCGCTGCGCATTCTGGACCCCTCGGACCTCCCGGTCGCCGTGCTGCGCGAACCTGAAGATCCGGCAGGCGGCGCGGACGGGATGATTAATGCCCGGCCGATGCCGTACGGGCCCTATCGCTGGATTTTGCCGAACGGTACTCGGGCCTTCGTAGACGGTCGAGCTGGAAACCGCTGGCGGCTCACGCTCGCACCGGGGCTCGCCGCATGGGTCACCGAAGACGATCTGGAGTTCCAACCTCAAGGGAGTGTTCCGCCGCGCAGCGAGGTCGGAGATCTGCGGTTCGAGGTGCGCCCCGATCGACTCGTGATGCGCACCTGGCTTGCCGCGGCACTTCCTGTCGCGGTTACGGAGCCGGACGCGCACACGATCGAGGTCACGATGTTCGGGGCAACGGGAGTGACGAATCGGATTCGGGAGGGAGCTGGTGGTCGACTGCTCGATCGCATCGAATGGGAGCAGCTCCCCGGCGAGCGCTATCGCTTGCGTATCCGTCTCGTCGAGCGGGTGTGGGGCTATCGCCTGAGCTGGGTCCCGCAGCCAGCCGGTGGTGCAGAACTGGAGTTCGAGATTCGCCGCCCGCCACAGATCGATCCGGTAGCCCCCCTTCGGGGCCGGCGCATCGCGATCGATCCGGGACACCCGGGGGCCGGCGCACACGGCCCGACAGGGTACTACGAGGGAGACGCGAACCTGGCGATCGGCAGGATCATGGCACGCCTGGTGAGCGAAGCGGGCGGGATCCCGGTTTTGATCCGCGACGATACGCTTGCGGTGGGCCTGTACGAGCGAACGCAACGGGCGATCGAGGCGGACGCGGACGTCTTCGTGTCGATCCACAACAATGCTTTGCCGGACGGTGTGCAGCCCGTGGGGCGGGAGGGGACGAGCACCTACCACTACCATCCGCACTCCCACGCCCTGGCCGAGGCCGTGCAGGAAGGCATGCTGGCCTCGATGAGACTTCGTGATCTCGGCGTGTATTGGGGAGACCTTGCCGTCACCCGGATGTCCTGGATGCCATCGGTACTGGCAGAAGGGGCGTTCATGATGATCCCCTCGCACGAAGCGGCGCTCAAGACACCGGAGTTTCAGGCGAGATATGCTCAAGGCGTCCTGGATGGAATCGGGGAATTCCTACGCCAGGCGGCAGAGCTACCGCGTCGCCAGCCGTGAGGATCGATCAGCTGACGACGAGGGTCGAGCCGACCGTCCATGCAGGTGCCTGGATCGCGCCGGGAGCAGTCGTTACTGGTGACGTGGTCCTGGAGGCCGACGCCAGCGTGTGGTACGGATGCATCCTTCGCGGAGACATCGCCTCGATCCGGATCGGAGCGCGCACAAACATCCAGGATCTCACAGTAGTCCACGTGGACACGGATCAGCCTTGCGACATCGGCGCGGACGTCGGGGTCGGACATCGAGCTGTCATCCACGGGTGCAGCATAGGAGACGGATGCCTGATCGGGATGGGAGCGATCGTACTGTCCCACGCGGTCGTCGGTGAGCAATCGGTGATTGGCGCTGGAGCGGTCGTACCCGAAGGCATGGTGGTGCCGCCACGAAGTCTCGTCGTCGGCGTTCCGGGACGCGTCACGCGCGAGGTGGACGACGGACTGCTGTCTCGTGCACGCCGCACCGTCGCGCACTATCTGGTGCTGAAAGAGGGGTACCGTGCCGGTCGCTGGAGGTCGTCTGACGGGTTAGAATAGGCCTGGCGTCCGCGCTTGTTACAATTCAGGCCTTGACCACTACATATTGGGTTTTTATTCTATTCGAGCCCCAACATATTGGGGTGTGTGGCGGCTGGGACGCCGCCCGGACCACCCGGCCCTGTCCCGCCCGGTCCGACAAAACAACGCACGCATTTCAGGGGAATATTTTCAGCGGGTGTCAACCACCCGGCGGGGAGTAGTCACCTTGAAAACCGGCGATGAGCAAGGGGCAACCAGGCGAAATCGTCCCCCTCGGGGGTAGAAATAACAGGCAGTAGAAGAGGCTGAGAAGCGAGGAGCACGGAACCTCATGCAGTCACCCGACGCGGCGACGAAAACGAAGGCGGCCCCCGCCTCCATCGACTCTGGGAACACACCGGCCGACCTGCCGGAACCTCGCCTGACCGAGAATGCAGTAACCGTTCTCGGAAAGCGCTACCTGAAGAAGAACGACGACCTCGAATTGATCGAGTCGCCGAACGATATGTTCTGGCGGGTAGCCCGGGTAATAGCCGGCAGGGATGCAGCCTATGGCGCGACCGAAGCCGAGATCGAGTCTACCGCTCGTGAATTCTACGAGATGATGGCGACGGGTCAGTTCGAGCCCAACAGTCCCACATTGATGAACGCGGGGCGCCCTCTCGGCCAGTTGAGTGCGTGCTTCGTCCTCCCCGTGCCGGACAGCCTCGAGGGGATCTACGAGACCCTGAGGGACATGGCGCTGATTCACCAGTCGGGCGGTGGAACGGGGTTCGGCTTTTCGCGACTGCGTCCCCAGGGAGACGTCGTGAAATCGACGATGGGTGTGGCGAGCGGACCGGTCAGCTTCATGGAGGTTTACGACGCCTCCACGGAAGCCGTTAAGCAGGGCGGTACGCGTCGTGGAGCCAACATGGGCATCCTTCGCGTCGACCATCCAGACATCCTGCACTTCATCGACTGTAAGTCGGACACCAACAAGATCACCAACTTCAACATTTCGGTAGCGATCACGGATGACTTCATGGCCGCGGTCGAGCGAGACGAGCCCTACGACCTGCACAATCCACGTGGTGGTGAAGTCGTGGGTCAGTTGGACGCGCGCGAAGTGTTCGGCAAGGTCATATATGGTGCGTGGCGTAATGGAGAACCCGGCGTCTACTTCATCGACGAAGCGAACCGGTACAACCCGGTTCCTCACATGGGCTCCTACGAGGCCACGAATCCATGCGGTGAGCAACCGCTCCTGCCCTACGATGTGTGTAACCTGGGTTCGGTAAACGTCGGCGCCTTCGTCGAGGACGGGAAGATCGAGTGGGAAGCGCTGCGGACCGCCGTACACAAGTCGACGCACTTTCTCGACAACGTGATCGATGCGAACAAGTATCCACTCGCCCCGATCGAAGAGTTGTCGAAGAGCATACGACGGATCGGCCTCGGTGTGATGGGCTGGGCGGACATGCTGGTGCAGCTCGGAGAGCCGTACGGGTCGCCCCGTTCGATCGAACTCGGGCGCGAGTTGATGAGGTTCGTGGACGAGGAAGCAAAGGTCGAATCGGAGCGCCTGGCGCGTGAACGAGGTGTGTTTCCGGAGTGGGAGAAGTCCATCTGGGGGCCGGACGACACCTGCGCACGTGACAACAGCGGCAGTCGAATCCGACCGATGCGGCGTCTGCGGAACTGCAACATGACCACGGTAGCGCCGACCGGTACGATCTCGATCATCGCCGGTTGCTCAAGCGGGATCGAACCGTTGTTCGCCGTAGCGTTCATGCGCAACCAGGCGGGCGTACTGATGCCCGACGTCAACCCGAAGTTCGTCGAGATCGCCAGGGAGCAGGGCTGGTATTCGGACGAGCTGATGGAGCGCATCGCCACGGAAGGACACATCCATTTCGACGAGGTCCCCACGGACGTGCAGGAAACGTTCACCACGGCGCACGACGTGACGCCGGAACAGCACATCCGGATGCAGGCGGCATTCCAGCAGTACACGGACTCCGCGATCTCCAAGACCTGCAACTTCCCGCACGATGCGACGGAGGAAGACGTTCGGAAGATCTACGAGCTGGCGTATCAACTGAAGTGCAAGGGAGTGACGGTTTATCGGGACGGGTCGCGCGACGCGCAGGTGCTGTCGACCGGCAAGACGGCTCAAAAGGTCGTCGCGGAAGCTGGCACCGGTGCTTTCGAACAGGTGGGTGACCCCGAACTCGCTGAGGCGCTTACGGCGGCGCTCGGCAGGATCGCCGAGCTGGAGACCGAGCTGGAGGAAACCGGCAAGACGATCGCCGCCCTCGAAGGCGGCCGGATGAAGGCGCCGCAGGTCCGCTCGCGGCCGTCCGAACTTCGAGGCGTAACGCGAAAGATCGCCTCACCGCTAGGCGACATGTATGTCACGATCAACGAGGACGAGGAGGGACGCCCGTTCGAGGTGTTCGTCGCGCTGGGCAAGGCGGGCGGACCGGCAATGGCCGACGCCGAAGCCATCGGCCGGCTGATCAGCCTGACGCTTCGGAGCGGCATTTCACTGCGACAGGTCCACAAGCAGCTCCGTGGGATCTCTTCCGATCGGTTTGTAGGCATGGGTCCGAACAAGGTCCTGTCGAGCCCGGACGCCATCGCGCAGGTCATCGAGAGGCACCTGGAAGAGAAGGAAGGGATTCAGCAGTCCCTCCCGATTCCGGACCCCGGTGCCGCCAAGACCACGAACGGCGGCACGCAAACCGCTGAGAAGCCGGTCATCCACCGGTTCGAGGAGCAGGCCGCCCTAACGTTCATCGGCACCTGTCCCGACTGCGGTAGCGGCCTCGAGTTCGCCGAGGGGTGCGTAAAGTGCCACGCCTGCGGCTACAGCGAGTGCGGCTGACCGGGTAGGGTAGAGACTACGGGCCCGGGCACAGCTTCCCACCACCTGAGCCGGCTTGCCATCGTCCTTGCGACGGTGCTGGCCGGCGGTTTCCTCGCCCCACCGGCCAACGCTCAGATCGTGAACACGCTCCGGCGCTGGTCTGACGCGGAGCCAGGCTGGGACGGCGACGTGGAGGCCCGCTTCGCCATCGCGAGCGGCAACACCGATTACCTCGAGTTCGCGGGAGGGGCGAGCCTGCAACTGGTCTCGGAACGCCACCGGGTGAGGGGTTTCACGAATGCCGCTGTTCGCCGGGCCAGCGGCGAGAAGGTCGCTGAGTCACTACTCGTCCACCTCCGGCACAATTATCGGCTGACCCCGGCTTTGTCGACGCTAATCTTCCTGCAGCACTCATCCGATCCGTTCCGCCGCATCGAGAGTCGAACGCTAGCCGGTGCGGGAACCCGGATCGACATCGTCCGTGAGGAGGTGTGGGAGGGATCCATTGGGGTCTCGGCCATGTTCGAAGGCGAGACGTTCACCGACGATCCCACCGGCGATCGGGAGAACGAGTTCCGCGGGTCGTACTTCGTGAGCGCCGTCGGAAATGTGACCGAGACTCTGCGACTGGATCTCAGCGCGTTCTACCAGCCCCGGTTCGCCGACTGGGAAGACGACCGCCTGTTTATCGCGTCGTCCATCCGGGTGGATGTGGTCGGCGAACTCGACCTGGTAGTGCGGTTCGATTTTCAGCGCGAATCCCGGCCGCCAGCGGGGGTGGAACCGACCGACCTTCGCTTGAGCACGGGACTCGTTTTCGACTTCTGACCTCTAGACGTCCCAGGCCGCCCGAGCCAGTGCCCACAGGTTCAAGAGCACCACAAGGGCGGCCGCCGCATACAGCATCGGCGGGATCTGCAGGTCACTCCCGAAGAACGCGCCTTCAAACAGTGTCGGCAGCCGGAGCGCCACGAGAACCCACATGACACGCGCGAACCAGACGTTCTGCCACCACCAGAGCAGGACGATGACCAGCGCGGCAATCGCGGCACCCGTAACGAACCAGACCCATTCGGGACCGCGGGTGCCCGGGAACAGCCCCCGCTGCAGGAGCACATACGCACCGGCCTCGTAAAGGATGGCGTAGTGCAGGTAGACGATCGCGGCCTGGTGGAACTTCCGGGTCCGCTCGGGTGGATGGTCTGTGCGCGGGATGCGGATCATGGGTTGAAGCTCGCGGTGCCGGGCGCGGCTAGGCAAGCCGGCAAACTGGAATCCTGCTGTGATCACGCTTGGTTTCTATACCAGCCAACTGCTAGTCTCTCCGATAATTGCCGTTGCTTCGACGTGGAGACGTCATGGCCCGATCGACCGCCGTACTCATCCTGACCGCAGCATTCCTCGCCTCTTGCACCGGCGGCGAGCAGGGCGATCCCAGGGGTACTCCCACCTTCACGATGACCGACAGCGCCGGAATAGAACTGGCAATCACCGACTACACGGGCCCAATCGTAACCGGGTGGACGATTGCCGAGGAACCAACCGTTGTCTTCGGCGAATCAGCGGGCGAGCTCGTGGAGTTCTCGCGGATTCGGGGAGCGACACGGCTGGCGGATGGCCGGGTAGTAGCCGTGGACGATCGTGCTGCCGAGATCTACTTCTTCGGCGCGGACGGCAGCCTCCTCGCACGAGCAGGTGGCGAGGGAGATGGACCCGGAGAGTTCCGTCGCCCGACCGGACCGGCCGCGCTGGCGGATACCGTGTTCTTCTACGACCTGCGACATATGCGGCTTAGTCTGTTCACACTGAAGGGTGAATTCATCGAAGACCGACGCCTGGAGGTACCCACCGGCGAGGGCGCTGCGAGATTGGGCCAATACGAACTCGCCGATGCAACTGCCGAAGCGATCATACTTACGCCAGGGCTCTTCGTGATGGCGGCCTCAGCCGGAGACCACGTGTCCTCCAGCCCGACTCTCCGTTTTCAGCCTCGTGGTAGTTTCGTCGGCACGACCGCGGAGCCGACAAAGATGTGGCTTGTTAGTAACGGAGCCTCCGTAGGGCCGAAGCTGCTCGGCGGTTCACAGTCGGTTGAGGCCCACGCTGGGCTAGTTTATGCCAATGATCGAGATCGATACGAGGTAAGGGTCCATGCGGCCGGAGGTGGCCTGGTGCGCATACACCGGTTGATCCGCCCGCAGCGTTGGCCGACTGCCGAGTTGGTCAGGAAGTACAAGGACTGGCGCGCCAGCAGGATTGAAGACCCGGAGCGCCGTCGAGCGGTGATGCGGTCCATGGATGCATCTGCGGTCGCAGATACTATCGCGTGGATAAGCAGCATGACGATTGACGCGCTCGGGCACATCTGGGTAGGGGAGTACGCTATTTCAGAAGGGCGATCCAGCGTCAGGGGAGTGTTTTCGTCGGCCGGTCCCTGGCTGGGCACGGTAATCTTACCTGATCGCGTTCGACCGATTGAGATCGGCGAAGATTATCTGCTCGCTGCGGTCACCGATGAACTGGATATACAGCGCCTCGCGCTCTTCGAGTTGTCGCGCTAGCTCGGAACGAAAGCCACGATCCGCAGTGGTCCGCCGCTTCCGCCCTCGATCTTCATGGGCAGGGCCACGACGAAGCTGCCGCTCGCCGGCAGCTGATCCAGGTTCGCCACGTTCTCGAAGCCTGCGATGTCGTCCGAGTTCAGAATGACGTGTGAGCGGAAGTCGGCCGACTGGCCGTAATCCAGGCTCGGCGTGTCCAGGCCCAGAGCGGCGATGTCCCGGTTGTCCACCAGCCACTGCGCGGCGTCCGGATCGAGACCCGGAAAGTGCAGATCGGCGACGGCATCCGGTCCGGTGAGGTCGGTCCCCAGGTAGGCCGTTCGATCAGCGTACTTCGATCCCCATCCCGTCCTCAGCAGCAGGATCGAGCCATCCGGTATCGTACCGTGCTCTGCCTCCCACGCTTCCAGGTCAGCGACAGACACCAGGTAGTCGGAGTGCGCCCGGTCCGACACGTCCACGATGGCCGCCGCTCCGATCAGGCCGGACAGCGGGATCTCGTCGATCGTTCGCCGCCCCTCGGCGAAGTGTATGGGCGCGTCGAGGTGTGTCCCGCCATGCTCGGCCGTCGAGTACCGGTAAGACGAGTAGAACCAGCCGCCCGGCGTGGGACCGTAGGCGAGCTGTTCGAGTACGAAGCCGGCGGTGTCCGTCGGCCAGTAGATGCTCGACGACGAGAACGAGTGCGTAAGATCGACCCAGCGGCCCCCGGACCCGTCGAACACGGCCGAGACATCTGAGGTGTGCGCCATGTCGGACGAAGCAGGCTGGCAACCGACGAGCGCGAGCAGCGGGAACAACGCGATCCGACGAACCATGAGCGGCTCTCCAGAGTAAGTGAGAGACAGAACGTAGGACCACTACTTGTCGACGGCGAGGCACGTCGAGGCGCCTCGTTCGTTCACGAAGACAGTAAACCTCACTCAGGAACGGGATGCATGTTCGCTGACAATCGCCACACCCGCCGACTCATCACTTGCGGGATCGCCTTGCTTGTTCTGGCGAGCCCTCGGGCACTGGTCGCTCACCCACCCGTCTCTGTGGTCATCACGGCCGACGGCCGGGCATATTTCAGCGACCTGAACAACATTTGGGTGTTGGAGCCTGACGGTACGTTTCGCATCGCGGTGCGTGGCGTGCACACGCACGAGCTGTGGCTGGACGAACACGGGGCGCTGAACGGTGACGACGTCCAGAACGAAGGGGATCGCTACCGCTTCCGGACATGGCGACTGCTGGTGGATGGCAACGTGGAATCCGCTTCCGAGTGGCGGGCCGGCCACCCTCGGAATCTCGGCTATTCACTCACGGAACGAGCCGGGTCGGGCCGCTATTGGGCCATCGGGTCGGGCGGCGAGGTCCGGCTGAACGACACGACGGGCCAGGCTTTCGCGAGCATCACGCTGGGCGCGGACCCGGTCGCGCCGTCCTGGGTGGTGGCGACCGGTTCCGGCGCGCTGGTCGTTCAGGGTGGACGTCTGCTTCACGTGTCGCCGGACGGGGAAGCCCGCACGCTGGCCGACAGTCTCATCGAACGGACCCCCGACTTCGCCTGGGTACACGACCGCCATGGCCTGATGAAGCCCTGGACGGATCGCGAGGGCCGCATCTACGTGCCGGTCTATGCGGGTCAGCGCGTTGTCCGGCTGTCACCAGACGGAAGCTCGCCCGAGGTCGTCGTCACCTCGGCACCCGGCTGGTCGCCCGTCGGCGGCACCTTCGACGCGGCGGGAGCCCTGCTGTTGCTGGAGTGGAGCCGGGACAATCAGCCCCGGCTCCGGAGAATCGACCCGTCAGGCGCCGAGACGATCTACGGCCCGCCGGGCTAGCAACCTCCTACATATCCGGAAAATCAGCCGTGGGACCGAACGTCTGATGAACCGGGACGTCGAGCAGCCGCAGATAGACCGTGAGCTGGCCGCGGTGATGGATCAGGTGATCCATGATGAATCCCTGCAGCACGGCTATCTTCGGCATCGAGAAGTGTTCTTCGCCACCAACGAGCATCGTCCAGGTCCCCATGAATCCTTCGTCCGTCATCCCCTCGATCGTCGCACGCGCGGCGGCCGTGATTTCGTCAAACGCGGTCACCATTTCCTCGGAGGATCCGTACTCGGGCTGGGGCGGCGGGCCGTCTCCGTCGACGGGGGCGACATCCAGCGAGTCCTGTGTCAGCGTGGGCATGGTCCACCCGGGCAGATTGGCCAGGTGGCTGCCGAGCTCGCCGACAGTCCAGGACTTGTCGTGCGGCTTCCAGCCAAGCCGGTCGTTGGGTATTGCGGCCAGATGCTGCCGCGTGCCGGCAACGATCTGGTCAAAGTGCGGGAGAATGCTGGCAGCTATGGACATCGATACGCCCTTTCCTGGTGGTTTATGTGCAGCGGGCAGGGACAAAGTACACGCATAACCTGACACTGGCCTTCATCTTGCTTGAGTCCACCCTACGGACCCTGTGCAAGGCTTGGACGTAAGAACGTCATACAGGATGTGGAGGGCGAGACTCGCCCCGGAAGATCCAGGATGGAGGGCAGCAGCGTGCGCAAACTCATCGTTCTCTCAGCGCTGTTCGCGAGTGTCAGCGCGTTCATGGTCGTGCAAGGACTGCGCGTGCCGGGTCGGTCGTTTGCGCATCCGCCGGGAGCCGAACACCAGTTCAGCGGGGACGCCGGGGGATGGTTTCAGGCGACGAAGCCGTATTGCAACAGCGTCGAAGCCGAGACCCGGCAGCAATGGTATCCGCCCCCCGCGGGGATGGAAGGCACGGCATACAGCGCCGCCTGCTATGCGCTCGCCGGGAAGATCGATCGGGCGCGCGAGCTGATCCTCGACCTAAGGGGTGACGATCGCTGGAAGGCTGCCGGCATCGTTTTCGGAGTGGGGCACCCCGTCGCGGACGCCGGTGACGACCTGTCGGCCGGGCCGATCATGGAGCTCGTGGTCGAGTTCTGGCCGAATCACTACATGGCGCTCTACCATGCCGGCATCTCCCGCTATCAGCTCGGAGAACATGCAGCGGCCAAGCGACACCTCGAAGATTTCCTGCAGTACTACGATCAGAATGACGGCTGGACGAGCAACGCCCGATACGTTCTCGATCAGATCGATTGAGCCGCAGCACCGTGACGAATCTTGCGGCGGACACCGTCCTCGCTGAGCGGTACCGAATCGAGGCGGAAATCGGCCGGGGCGGCTACTCGATCGTATATCGCGCGCAGGACCTGACACTCGAGTCGCCGGTTGCCATCAAGCTCCTCGTCCCGCCGCCGGCCACGGAGGTGGTCGCCCGCGAGCGAATGCGTCGAGAAGCCCTCGTCGCACGGGGACTGTCCCACCCGAACGTTGTCCAGCTCCACGATTTCATCGACCATGATGGACGGACATTCCTGGTCATGGAATTCGTGGACGGTCCAGACCTGGCGCAGCAAGTGTCCGAGGTCGGTCCGCTATCTACCGAAGACGCCGCACGCGCCATCGGCGACATCGCGGCGGCCCTCGAAGCGGCCCACTCGATGGGAGTTCTGCATCGCGACGTGAAGCCGCAGAACGTTCTCCTCGACTCCGATGGCCGGGCACGCCTGGCGGACTTCGGGTCGGCGCGGGTCACCAGCATGGAAGCGGTCACTCGGACGGGAGGGCTGGTCGGGACGATCGCTTATACGGCGCCCGAAATCCTCGCCGGCGAACGCGGGGACGCCCGTTGCGACCTGTATTCCCTCGGCATGACTCTCTACTTCGGACTCACGGGCCAGCTGCCGCACCAGCCGTCCGTCCACCTCCCGCCGACGCCGTCTCCCGTGGGCCATCGGCCGCGCGCAGACAGGCCTGACGTGCCCGCGTGGCTCGACGACCTGACGGCCATGATGACGCGCGAGGACCCCGGCCTCAGAATTCCGACGGCGGGCCTGATCAGGGAAGCGCTCGACGTTCGTGACGAGGGGGCAGTGTCCCTCATCTCGCCGACCGCGGCACGGCCGGTGTGTGTGATCTGCGGGACAGCCGATCCCTTGGGAGCGGGCCTGTGCTCAGCGTGTCTCGGCACAGAGACAGCCGGGAGCTCGAACGAACGGTTGTTGTTTTTGGAACGTGGCGGCGATCGCAGCCACCGGGCCGAGATCGAGGACCGGGTGCGGGAGATGGTGGCCGACGCTCGGCCTGATGCCGATATCGCCGCAGCGGTGCGTGGTGAGCTGCCACTGATCCGGGTGCCGTCAACCGTCGTTGAACGTGTTGCGCGCCACCTGCGGGAAACGGGGCTCCCCGTAAGGGTCGCTCATCCTGCGCGTGTCGGTGCGCGCCTGACCCCGGCCCTTGGTGCCGCCCTGGGCGTCGCGATCGCGATCGGCATGGCTGCCGGTCTTGTAGCGGCCAAACCAATGCTGCTGCTCACGCCCGTGTTCGCTGCCGTCGTGGTCTGGTCCGTAGTGCGCCGGCAGGCTCCATCACTGCTGGCGCTCGAGGCGCCGGCCTCGATGCCGCCGGGCATGGAGGACGAAGCCCGGGAGGCCCTGGCGTCGATGCCGGAAGGAGCTGCGCGGCGGCTGCTGGCCGACTTTGTGCGCCTGGCCCGCGAGCTCCACGCATCGAAGGCCGGTTCCGGGCTGGACACGGCGCTCACCGAACTCGTAAGTGGGGCGAGCAGCCTGGCGACCGACCTCGACGGTCTCGATCGGAGCCTGGGAATCCTGGAAGCTCAACCGGACGACAACCCCGCCTCGCCGGACTGGCTGGAAACGCACGCACGCGTGTCCCGCGCCCGGGATCGCCTCGTGCAGCGACTCCTGGACGCCATGGCCGCGCTGGCGAGAGCGCGCGCGGCGGGATCCGAGAGTCCCGCCGACGAGGAGAAGCGGCTCGTCCAGCTCACCCGTGACATCGAGAAGGATTCCCAGCTGCAGGCGGAGGCCCACCGGGAGCTCGATGCTCTCCTAGCCTGAGCTTCTTGCCGAGGCGATCGCCGGCTGTTCGGTTGAACCAGCGACCGGGCGCGTCCGCGTCCGCTTTCAGTCTCGAACCCGGGACACCTCGATCGAACTGCTCGACGTATTCCTGTTAGCCTTGCTGACCGCAGCCGCGACCGGCCTCGGTGCCCTTCCGTTCCTGTGGGTGCCCAACCCCGGACGGAACTGGCTCGGGTACGGTAACGCCGCCGCGGCCGGGCTAATGCTCGCCGCCTCAGGCCAGCTCGTATACGAAGGCTGGGTGCAGAACCCCACCCGACTCGGGGCGGGTCTCGCGGCCGGCTTGCTGTTCATCGCTGCCAGTCGTCGGCTGCTGGATCGGTTCGAAGGCATACGCGTTGGTGACCTGAGGGGCGTTGACGCGGCGAGGAGTCTGCTGATCGTCGGTGTGATGACGGTTCACTCCGTGGCCGAGGGAGTAGGCATTGGTGTGTCGTTCGGGGGAGGGGCGGAGTTGGGCCTGTTCATCTCGCTGGCGATCGCCGTCCACAACATCCCCGAGGGCCTGGCGATCTCGCTGGTGCTCATCCCGCGCGGCGTCGCTGTCTGGAAAGCGGCCGCATGGAGCTTCTTCAGCAGCCTCCCACAGCCTCTTCTCGCCGTGCCCGCGTTCCTGTTCGTCCTCCAGTTCCGTGAGTTTCTGGCCGCAGGCTTTGGGTTTGCCGCTGGGGCGATGGGCTGGATGGTCGTGCGGGAGTTGATCCCCGAGGCGAGAAAAGAAACCGGGTCCACCTCGAGACCCCTGGCCGTGGCTGCCGCTGCCGCGCTGGTGCTCGGGCTGTTGCAGGTGTTCCTGCGCGGCTAGCGCCGACGGTGCCCCACAAAACGAGAGCCCGGCGTTTCGGCCGGGCCCTCGCACCCTCATCAAGTCCGCCTCGACCACTCGATCAGTCCTGGCTGAGGTACTCGTCAGTCAGCGGGCGATGCGGGGCTTCGGCCTCCCACATGATCGAAACGACCCACCAGCGCTCACCGTCCCACATAAACTGGAGGCTGTTGATTCCGCGCATGAACGTCGTGCCCGCCTCCATGTCCGCCGCCGTGCGGTAGGAGTTGTAGGTACTGAACGCATGGGCAATATCAGCCCACCGCTCGGTCACCCGGTGCTCCTCGCTCTCAAAAAACCCGTTGGCGACGAGTTGAGCTCCCGCGGTCTCGATGTATTGCTCCGGGGACCACACGACGTAGCCGTGCTGACCGTCCGGCCGCTTCCAGGTCGGCATCAGCCGGGCCTCGGGAATGAACAGAGATCGGAACCGATCCCAGTCGCGCTCCTCACCGGCCTCGCCGGAAATCACGTCGTACAAAGCGGCGATGATCGCATCGATCGATTCGACGTCAGCCGGATCCGCCGCCGCCGGTCCCGCTTCGGCCACCGCATTCGCTTCGGCTTCCGCCTCTTCCTCCTGCGCCTGAACGGCTGACGGCATGCTCCACGCCGCCGCGGCGAGCAGTGCCACTACCCCACACGTCCTCATCCACACATTCGGCACTCGCAACATCACCAACCTCCTCTGAAGGGACCTGCCGACGCCTCGTGTTTCGCGCCGCCGGCTAGACTGTAC
>JARFPW010000266.1 GCA_029288095.1 Gemmatimonadota bacterium | reverse complement strand
GTGGAGATTGCCGAGCCGATCCTCAAGGAGGTCGTCGATCGACTCCGATTCCTGAACGAGGTAGGCCTCGGGTATCTTACGCTTGGACGTTCCGCCGACACTCTGGCTGGCGGCGAGGCCCAGCGGATCCGCCTGGCTACTCAGATCGGCAGCCGCCTCGTCGGAGTGCTGTATGTCCTGGACGAGCCGAGCATCGGCCTGCATCCACGGGACAACCAGCGGCTGCTAGGCACCCTGCGGACGCTCAGAGATCTCGGTAATACGGTCCTCGTGGTCGAGCATGACGAAGACACGATTCGTGCGGCGGATCATGTGGTGGACATGGGACCGGGGGCGGGCCGCCACGGTGGTCGCATCCTCGTTTCGGGCCCCCTGGCCGAGCTGCTCGCGCATCCAGGCTCACTCACCGGGGCATATCTGCGCGGGGACCGCTCGATTCCGGTGCCCGCCGTCCGTCGCATGGCCCGTGATGGCCGACATCTGACTGTGCGGGGTGCCCGAGAGCACAATCTGCGCGGGATCGACGTCGAGTTCCCGCTCGGGACGTTCATCGCCGTTACCGGCGTATCGGGCTCCGGGAAGTCGACGCTGGTCGAAGATGTCCTGTGGCGAGGCCTCGCGAGGCGACTCCATCGCGCCAAGAAGGCGGCGGGCGATCATGACGCCATCGAGGGGGTGGACTGGATCGACAAGGTGATCGATGTCGACCAGAGTCCCATCGGGCGGACACCTCGATCGAACCCCGCCACCTACACGGGTGTGTTCGGGCCGATTCGTGACCTGTATTCGCGCCTGCCGGAGTCACGGATCCGCGGGTATACCCCGGGCCGGTTCAGCTTCAACGTCAAAGGCGGGCGCTGCGAGTCCTGTCGCGGTGACGGGCTCGTGAAGATCGAAATGCACTTTCTCCCCGACGTCTACGTACCGTGCGATATTTGCCGGGGCCGCCGCTACAATCGCGAGACGCTCGAAATCCTCTACAAGGGGAAGAGCATCGCTGACGTGCTGGCCATGACGGTGAGCGAAGCCCGTGAGTTCTTCGACGCCATTCCGCGAGTCGCGTCGCGTCTCCAGACGCTGTCCGATGTTGGTCTCGGCTACATCACGCTGGGGCAGCCGGCGACCACGCTATCCGGCGGTGAGGCGCAGCGGGTGAAACTGTCCTCCGAGCTATCCAAGCGGGGCACGGGCCGGACGGTGTACATCCTCGACGAACCGACGACGGGTCTGCACTTCGACGACATTCGTATCCTGCTCGAGGTCCTGCACCGGCTCGTCGAGTTGGGCAACACGGTGATCGTCATCGAGCACCACCTGGACGTGATCTAGACGGCGGACCACGTGATCGATCTTGGTCCCGAAGGTGGATCGGAAGGCGGTACGGTGGTCGCCTGCGGCACTCCGGAGGTCATCGCGGCCTCGGAGCAGAGTCACACCGGCCGCTTCCTCGGTACACACCTGGGGGCACCGGCCGGCGTCTGACGTCGAATAATGCGCTGCCGTGGCGGGCTACTCAGATGAGAGATTTGGCCGATCGGGCGGCCGGTTGGAAGATCGGTGCGCTCGGCGTTACCGTATGGGGGTGAACGCAGCCCGAAACTGCGAGGCGTCGCGAATCGTAGGATGCCTCGTGAGGATCTGGAGTGCACCCGGGAGGCTTGAGCAAGAATGCCGACGTGGATCCTGATCATAATCGTCGTCATGTTCGTCGTTTCGCCCCTGGCAAACGCCATCGGGAAGGCGATCGAATCGAGGGCTTCACGACCGTTGCTGGATATGGACGAACAAGGGGCACAACGGATCTCTGGGCTTGAGGAGCAGGTACAGCTCCTGAGTGACCAGGTGCATGAACTGGCGGACAAGCAGGATTTCCTGACTCGGCTGCTCGAGGCATCGCCCGAACTGCCAGCGTCCGCAGAACCCGAGGATCGAATCGGATGATAAGTCGAGAAGACTTCGAGAGCTTCATGATTCGAATGGAGCTGAACTACGAGGAAATCGGCGAGAACCTGTGGATCATCGATCCGGATCTGAGCGGTCGCTCGGCCGTGGTCGTGAGCTACTCGCCGCCACTCATCGTCCTCCGGTCGGCTGTCGACTCGGCGCCTGACACGGATGCGGAGCGGCTGAGAGTATACGGCCGACTGCTGGAGATGAACGCGTCGGAACTGGTGCACGGATCGTATGGTCTTGAGGACGGCGACATCGTGCTCGGTGACGCCCTGGAGCTTGAGAATCTGGATTTCTCGGAGTTCCAGGCGTCTTACGAGAGCATATCGCTTGCCCTGACATCACATAAAGACAATCTCACCACGGCTGATTGATATGGGAATCTTCGATCGTCTTTCTCGCCTTCTCAGGTCGAACATCAACGACCTGATAGCCAAGGCGGAAAATCCGGAAAAGATGCTCGTCCAGGTCATCGAGGACATGCGCAAGCAGCTCGCGCAGGCCAAGCAGGAGGTGGCCGTTGCGATCGCCGACGAGCGAAAGCTACGCATGCAGGTCGAGGACGAGCGGAAGCAGGCCCGGGAGTGGGAGCGTCGGGCAAGGCTCGCCGTACGGGAGAACCGGGACGACCTCGCCAAGCAAGCTCTGGTTCGCGGACAGGAGCATGCCTCCAACGCCGCCGAACTGGAGGAGCAGTGGACCAGGCATCGTGAGGAGACCGAGCGCCTGAAGGACTCACTGCGGCAGTTGAATTCGAAGATCGAGGAGGCAAAGCGTAAGAAGAACCTCCTGATCGCCAAGCAGAAGCGCGCGCAGGCGCAGCGGCGGATTCATGACACGATGGCGGGCCTGCAGGACAAGAGTGCTTTCCGTGCGTTCGATCAGATGGTCGAGAAGATCGAGGATTCCGAACGGAAGGCGCTGGCGGCTGCCGAGGTCACGGAGGATCTGGAAGGGGACGACCTCACCAGGGAATTCGGCTTGCTCGAAGGCGGCGACAGCGATGCCGACGTCGAGGATCGGCTGCTCGCCCTGAAGCGCGACATGGGCCTGCTGGGTCCGGCGGAAGAGGAAGCTCCGAAGGCGCTCGAAGCCGCGGACGACGACGAGATGGGGGAGGTCATCGACGCCGACGTGGAGACGATAGAGATCGAAGAGGTGGACGAACAGGGATGACGGTCCACCTCTCGTGACAACCCTCCTCCTGGCCCTGGTTATCGCGTTCGTCGGCGGACTGGCGATCGCCGTGCAGAGTCCGCTTGCCAGCATGATGAGCGAGCGCATCGGAAGCCTGGAGAGCGCATTTGTGGTACACCTCGGCGGGGCGCTGATTGCCAGCGTCCCGTTGTTGGTGATGGGGGGCGGGCAGCTGTCGAAGTGGCGCGAGGTCCCGCCCTACGCGCTCCTCGCGGGCGGGTTAGGGCTCATCCTCATAGCGGCGATTTCTTACTCGATCCCGCGCATCGGCCTAGCGAATACGGTGGCACCTCTGATCGCGGCCCAGCTCATTGCCGGCGCGGTGATCGATCACTTCGGCTGGTTCGGACTCGAGGTCAGGCTGCTGAACCTGGAGCGCGGTCTTGGGATCGGCCTGTTGTTCTTCGGAGTCTGGCTCGTAACCAAGTAGGACAGGTGCGGCGAGTTATGCTCGGGCCTCCCAGGTCGACCGGGCGTGACCGGGGAGCAGCGCCCGGAACGCCTCCCAGACTGCGGGCCCGCCGGCCATGAAACCACCGCCCGCCGGATCCCAACCCGGCCTCGTCTCGCCCGGAACCGGAAGCTGCTCGAACCTCCCGCCAGCTTCCCGAACGATGAGGGCCCCGGCCGCCACGTCCCACGGCATCAGGTGGAACTCGAAGAAAGCGTCCAGACGGCCGCAAGCGACATCACACAAGTCGAGAGCGGCGGCGCCTGCCCGCCGGATCCCCGCCGTCGCTCGCAGCACGGTCGAAAACGTCTCGAGATAGGCTGGCAATAGATCCAGCCGCTTGAACGGGAATCCGGTGCCCACCAAAGCAAGCGCAATGTCCGACAGGTTCGAGACCCGGATGGGCGCACCGTCCCGTTTGGCGCCGTCCCCGCGGGAGGCCTCGAAACATTCTCCGGTAGCTGAGTTGAGCACGACTCCGATACGCAGACCTTCGGAGTCCTCAGCGGCAATCGATACCGCGTATTCCGGGTAGCCGTGGAGCCAGTTGGTCGTTCCGTCGAGTGGGTCGATGATCCAGCGTACCGGGGCCGTGAAGTCCTGCGACACGCCATCGCCGCTCCCTTCCTCGGCCATGACAGCGTGTTCGGGATAGTGCGCCGCAATCATCTCCAGGATGCGCTTCTCGGCTTCCAGATCCACCTCGGTCACGAAGTCGGAGCGCCCCTTTTCCTGCCAGACCATCCGATCCTGGCTTCCAGCCGCAGCTCGGTGCACGTCGGCCGCTGCCTCAGCCGCCGACCGGGCCACGCGGAGCAGGTCCTCGTTTCCAACCTCTGCCATGCCGCTCCCCGTTGTTGCCCGCGTTTCCGACCGCCGGTACGTTGCGACGACCCGCCACGAAGGTGCATGTGGCACTGCAATCACCGGCCTTCACGCCCATAACGTAACCCCGGATGAGCCAGCGCAAACCCCGCATCTTCAGTGGCATTCAGCCGTCCGGCGAAATGCACATCGGGAACTACCTCGGTGCCGTCCGGAACTGGGTGGGACTGCTGGACGAGTTTGATGCGTTCTACTGTATCGTCGATCTTCACGCGATCACCGTCCCGTATGACCCCGGTGACCTTGAACAGCGCGTGCTGGATCTTGCCGTGGGGCTGATGGCGAGCGGACTCGATCCGGAGCGTTGCACGCTGTTCGTCCAGTCTGCCGTTCCGGAGCACGCGGAATTGCAGTGGTTGCTGGGTACGGTCACGCCGCTCGGTGAGCTCCAGCGAATGACGCAGTTCAAGGACAAGTCGCGGCACCTGGACAGCGTGAATACCGGACTCCTCACTTACCCGGTGCTGCAGGCCGCCGACATCCTGCTGTATCTGGGAGAACACGTGCCGGTCGGGGAGGACCAGCGGCAGCACCTGGAACTGACGCGAGAGATCGCCCGCCGCTGGAACGCCCGGTTCGGAGACTACTTCCCGGAGCCTCAGCCGTTGATCCTGCCGCAGGGCCGACGCATTCTCGGGCTCGACGGGGCCTCCAAGATGTCGAAATCCCAGGACAACACGATTCCGCTGCTGGCGGAGCCCGAGGACCTGCGTGCACTCGTCCGCACCGCCGTGACCGACCCGGCTCGCGTCCGGAAGGACGATCCCGGGAATCCGCACGTCTGCAACGTGTTCGCGCTGCACGGTCACTTCTCACCGTCCGCCGAGCGTGACGATATCGAGATCCTCTGCCAGACGGCCGGTATCGGGTGTGTGGACTGCAAGAACCGCCTGTCCGACAACCTGGCGGGTGCGCTGGCACCGGTCCGCGACCGAGCGAGAGAACTGGCGGAGCAGCCAGGGCGCGTGCAGGAAATCCTTGCAGCCGGCGCTGCCCGCGCCCGTGGTGTGGCCCGCGACACGATCTCGGAGGTGCGGGAACGTATGGGTCTCGGAAGCCCGAGCCCCTGACGGAGATCCCGCTCGTGGCCCACCGCCTCGTCGTCTGGATGCACTCGGACCGGGTCCCCGCCTGGTCGATTCCCGCCGAGACTCTGCGTCGTCTGCGGGATATCGCGGGACCCGATTGGGTAGTCGAGTCGATCGAGATCACAGCCTCCGCCGCCGGCGATGGAGCCCGCACGGTGCCGGATGAAGTGCTGGCTGCGGTCGCGGACGCCGAGGTCTACGCGGGGTTCGGAATCCCGGCGGATGTCCTGCGCCGGGGAACAGAGCTGCGGTGGGTGCACAGCGCCGCAGCAGGGGTCGGGTCGTCTCTCACGGCCGATATGCGGTCAAGAGACGTGTTATTCACGAATTCGGCCGGTGTATACGGGCGCCCGCTGGCGGAGTGGGCGATTGGGGCAATGCTGTATTTCGCGCGCGGCTTCGACTTCGCTGCGAGTCCTGAGGACCCGTGGCCGTTCGAGGCCACCACTTCTTCGAACAGCCCCGTGCGCGAGATCGACGGAAGTCGCGTCGCCGTCATCGGGTACGGGGGAATAGGGCGGGAGATCGGTCGGTTGGCGCGGGCCCTCGGAATGAGCGTGACGGCGGTGCGAGGTCGACCTGATCAGCCGGCGCCGGACGAAGTGGACCGGGTGTTCGGGCCCGATCAGTTGCAGAAGGCGGTCAGCGACGCGCATTACGTGGTACTGGCGCTTCCGGAAACGCCGGACAGCATCGGGATGTTCGGAGAGCCGGTGCTCGCCGCGATGCGCTCGGACGCCGTCTTGTTGAACGTTGCCCGTGGCAGCATCGTGGACGAGGTGGCTCTGGTGGACGCCCTGCGGAGAGGTTCCCTGCGCGGCGCGGCGCTCGACGTGTTCATGCGAGAGCCCCTGCCGGCGGACAGTCCGCTTCTCGAGTTGTCGAATGTTCTTGCGACGCCACACACGGGGGCCGTTTCGCCCCGGTTCTGGGAGCGTCAAACTGATCTCATGGCGGACAACCTGGCGCGCTTCCTGAGGGGGGACACCCTGGTAAACCTGGTCGACAAGCAGCGAGGGTACTGAGGTGGAGCGACAAGCCCTGCGCGGTGTTCACCTGCCGGTTACGACCCCGTTTCGTGCGGCTGACGGTGAATTTGACACCGAAGGCTTCGCGTCCAACCTCAGATTCTGGAGCGAGGTTTCCATCGCAGGCGTACTTGTCGGCGGGTCCACGGGCGAATCCGTGCTGCTCGAACCCGCCGAGTTCGCCTCGGCTGTCCGTCTCGCCAGAGAGACGCTCCCGGAAGATCGCACCGTTCTGGCCGGAACCGGCCGGCAGTCGACGAGGGCCACGATTCAGGCCTGCAACGCCGCCGCCGCCGCGGGGGCTGACGCCGTCCTGGTCCTTCCTCCATCATATTTTCGCGCACAGATGACGCCGGATGCCCTGCGGCTGCACTTCTGGGAAGTGGCCGATGCTTCGCCGGTGCCGGTGCTGCTGTACCACGTGCCGAAGTTCGTTCCGGTGGATCTCGTGCCCGACCTCGTTGGTGAACTGATTCGCCATGGTAACATCATCGGGATCAAGGACTCCTCCGGGGACATCCAGAACCTGGGGGCTCTGTGCGACGCGTGCGGCGAGGAAGCCAGCGTCCTGGTGGGGGCGGGCACGCATCTCTATTCGGGGCTGGAAATAGGGGCCAGCGGTGGGATCATAGCCGTCGGCGTGCTCGCCGCGGCCGAAGCGACCGATCTTTACGACGCGTTCGCCGCGGGACGGATGAATGAAGCCGGACGGCTGCAGGAGCGCATCGGGCCTCTGCACCGAGCAGTTGTGGGCGGTACCGGTGTGCCCGGCGTGAAGGCCGCACTCGATCTGCTGGGTTTGGTCGGCGGTCCACCCCGGCCTCCATTGCTCCCGCCGAATGACGATACTCGCGGCAGGATCAGAGAAGCACTCACTCATGCGGGCCTGCGCCTGACCGCGCCGGTCGCGAGGAACTGAATGTTCAGCGAATCCACTCGTTGCATAGTGCTCGTGGGCGCCCAATGGGGCGATGAGGGAAAAGGGAAGATCACGGACGTGCTCGCCGAACAGGCGACGATCGTCGCGCGATATCAGGGTGGGGCCAACGCAGGTCATACGGTCGAGGTGGGCGACGAACAGTTCATCCTGCACCTGATTCCGTCAGGTGCTCTGTATCCGACGGTGCGTTGTCTCCTGGGCAACGGCGTGGTCATCGACCCCTGGACGCTGGCCGAGGAAGTGGAAATGCTCGAGGGCCGGGGGATCGATATTGCACGCCGACTGGGCATATCCTGGCGGGCCCACCTGGTGCTGCCGTATCACAAACTGCTTGACGGGGCGAGTGAATCGAGCCGAGGCGTACAGATCGGCACGACCCGCAGGGGCATCGGTCCCGCGTATCGGGACAAGGTCGCGCGGGCCGGCATCAGGGTGTGCGACCTGGCCGATCTCAGCGCCGTGCGTTCGACGATCGATGACCGATGCGCGTGGGCAAACAACCGCCTCAGCGCCTTCGGGTCAGCGGAGCGCGCCAACGCGACCGAGATCATGGACGGCCTGGAAGCAGTAGCTCCCGGGCTGCTTGCCAACGCGGTTGAGGTGGGCGACGAAATCCGTGTCGAGCTCGATTCCGGAGGACGCGCGCTTCTCGAGGGTGCCCAGGGATCGCTGCTCGACGTGGATCATGGCACGTATCCGTTCGTCACGTCGTCCAACACGACCGCCGGCGGGGCTGCCGTGGGCGTCGGAATCGGCCCGACGCTGATCGACGACGTTCTCGGCGTGGTCAAAGCTTACACGACGCGCGTCGGTAACGGCCCTCTGCCCACGGAACTGGAGGGAGAGGCGGCCGAGCACCTGCGCGTCCTGGGAGGCGAATACGGCGCGACGACCGGTCGTCCTCGACGACCGGGGTGGTTCGACGGGGTGGTCGTGCGCCACGCCGCCGCCGTGAACGGACTTACCGCGCTCGCGGTGACGAAGCTCGATGTGCTCGACACGTTCGACGAATTGAGGCTGGGAGTGGCCTACGAGCTCGAAGACGCCGAGCAGAGCGGATTCCCGCCGCGCACGGAGCAGCTCGATTCGGTCCGGCCCGTGTACGAGACTCTTCCCGGGTGGAATGCATCGACTACGGACTGCCGAAAGATCGAGGCGCTCCCCGAGAACGCGCGTGCCTACCTGAGCCGCATCGAATCCGTCTCAGGCGTGCCCATCCGGTACGTGAGCGTCGGCTCGGGCCGCACACAGATCGTCACCCTGTAGCGAACCGTATCGCCTGCCGGTCCGGAAGCTCCAGGCTCGTTGCCTGACGGCCATTTTTCCTCTATAATATGCGGCTCTCTCGACGTTTCGTCGGTGGCGACGGAACAGGAAGACGCGAAGTGCCCCAGGGGCGTCGCGTCTTTTGTTTGATGGAGTCGGTGATGTTCGAGCAATTGGGCGACAGATTAGACGGGGTGTTCCGCGGGTTGAAGAGCCGTGGAGTACTGACCGCGCCCATGCTCCGGGAAGCCTTACGGGAAGTGCGTCGCGCGCTGTTGGAGGCTGACGTGAACTTCCTTGTGGTGAAGGATTTCCTCAAGCGCGTCGAGGAGAGAGCCCTCGGCGAGGCCGTGTTGAAGTCGATTCGGCCGGGCGATCAGGTCGTCAATATCTTACACGACGAATTGTTTGCCGTGCTCGGTGGCGATGGCGGGGCGACGATCCGTGAGTCGGCCGTGCCGCCCACGGTGATCATGCTCGTGGGCCTGCAGGGCTCGGGGAAGACGACCACGGCCGCGAAACTGGCCCGTCGCCTGAGTGGCGAGGGCCGTCGTCCGACGCTGGTGGCGTGCGATCCGTACCGGCCCGCCGCCGGAGACCAGCTCGTCTCGCTGGCCGAGTCGATCGATGTGCCGGTGGTGCACGACCCTGATGAACAGGATGTCGTCAGGCTGGCCGTCGGAGCGATCGATACGGCCCGCAGGGAAGGCCGGACCCACGTGCTGCTGGACACGGCCGGGCGGTTGCAGGCGGATGAACTGCTGATGCGAGAGCTCGCCGATCTGAAGGCGGCGGCAAAGCCGGATGAGACGCTGTTCGTCGCCGATGGGATGATGGGGCAGGAGGCGGTGCGGATCGCTCAGGGCTTCGATGAGGCGATCGACGTGTCGGGAGTCGTGCTGACCAAGATGGACGGCGATGCCCGGGGCGGAGCAGCACTGTCGATTCACGGAGTGCTGGGTGTGCCCGTCAAGTTCGTGGGCACGGGGGAGCGAACCGAGGATCTGACCGCATTCGATGCGGAGCGGATGGCCGGCCGCATCCTGCAGATGGGAGACATCGTCGGGCTGGTTGAGAAGGCCCAGCAGACGATCGATCCCGAGACGACGCGGCAGTTCGAAAAGAAGGTGCTCGGCGGGGAACAGTTCGACCTGGAGGATTTTCTGCAGGCGATCGCCCAGATCCAGAAGATGGGTCCGCTCGAGAATATGCTGAAGATGATACCCGGCGTGAAGCCGAAGATGGTGCCGGGAGCCGAAGTGGATCCGAAGCGGATCCGGCACATGGAGGCGATCGTACTCTCCATGACGCCGACCGAGCGGAAGCGTCCTGAGATCCTGAACGGATCGAGGCGCGCTCGCATCGCGCGAGGGTCCGGGCGGCCGGTGGCAGAGGTAAACCGGCTGCTCAAGCAGTTCCAGGAGATGCGCAAGATGATGAAGCGGATGGGCAAACTCGCCCCCCGGCTCGCTGCCGGCGGCGATCTCAGCTCGATGCTTCAGTAACAGGGGAACGGAATGTCAACGACGATTCGACTTCAGCGGACGGGCAGGAAGAAGCAGGCCTCGTTCCGCATCGTAGTATCTGACCGGGACGAGTCCCGCGATGGCCCGGCAATCGAAACGCTGGGCACCTACAATCCGCGCACGCAGCCGTCGCTGATCAGGCTGAACACCGCGTCCGCTCTGAATTGGCTTCACGAGGGTGCACAGCCGACTGACACGGTCGTGTCGATCTTCCGTAAGACCGGCGTCTGGGAGAAGTTCCAGCAGGGTGTCACCGGCGATGCGGTTGGGGAGGAAGACGTGGTCGTGGAGCTGGGCCCGGCGCTCGGTGAGCGGAAGACGTCGCGCCGAGCCGAAGCTGCCGCAGAAGGCGAGAAGCTCGCAGCGGCGCGACGGGTGGAGGAAAAGGCGTCGGCGGAAGCTGCGACGAAGAAAGCGGCGGCCGATGCCGCTGCGGCGGCCGCGGCAGCGGAGGCGGTCGAAGCTGAGGCTGAACCCGAGGTCGAGGAAGAGGAAGTAGTCGAGGCCGAGGTAGAAGAAGTTCCCGAAGCCGAGGCCGAGGTAGATGAAGCTGAGGCGGAGGAAGCTCCGGAGGCCGAGGCCGAAGTTGAGGACGCTGAGGAGACTCCTGAAGCTGAGGCGGAGGAAGCTCCGGAGGCTGAGGCCGAAGTTGAGGAAACCGCTGAGGCTGACGCGGAGGAGGCGCCGGAGGCCGAAGCTGAGCCAGAGGATGCCGCAGAAGCCGAGGCGGATGAGGCCCCGGAGGCCGAGGCCGAAGAAGCTCCCGAAGCCGAGGTCGAGGAGGCCCCGGAGGCGGAGGAAGAGTAGGCGAGGGCCGGGTTCGCGGCCGAGAGAAGGTGTCATGGACGCACTCACGGTTGCCAGGATCGGCCGGCCGCACGGATTAGCCGGCGAGTTCCTCGTGCGGTCGGAGACAGGCGACGGACCCGACGTGTTCGTTCCGGGGCGGCGCTTCCTACTCCGATTCGCTGCCCAGCACCTGCCCGATGAGACGCTGACTCTCGAGGCGAGTCGACCGCACAAAGGCGGTTTTCTCCTGAAGGTCGCGGAAGTCTCCGACGTGGACGGCGCACGGAGGCTGATGGGAGCGGAACTGGCGTTGGCGTCGGATGAGCTGCGGCCGCTGGAGGAGGGAGAGTTCTTCCTCCACGAACTTGTCGGCCTGGACGTCGTCGAGGTTGGCGGGCATCGGCTGGGCACGATAGCCGACGTCTACGATGCGGCCGGACAACTGCTGGCGGCGCTGGACATTGAAGGCCGGCAGCGGTTGTTCCCGGTGCGACGCGAGACCGTGCGCAAGATTGATATTGAAGCCGGCACGATGGAAGTCTCGCTGCCGGTCGGACTGCTGGAGTTGTAGCGGTGCAGATCAACGTCGTAACGATCTTTCCCGGGTTCTTCACGGGACCGCTTGGGACGAGCATCGTCGGAAGGGCGGCGCAGGCTGGAACGGTGGGGTTCAGGGTGGTAGACCTCCGGGACTTCACGCACGACAGACATCGTACGGTGGACGACGAGCCGTTCGGTGGTGGCGCCGGAATGGTCATGAAACCGGAGCCGTTCTTTGAGGCGCTCGACGTCATCGAGCCCGCAGGCCCGGTAGTGTTGTTGAGCCCCAGGGGGCGGAGGTTCGACCACGATACGGCGGTTCGATATGCAGTAGGCGACGAGCTGACGCTCCTCTGCGGGCATTACAAGGGCGTGGACGAGCGAGTCGCCGAGGGACTGGCGACAGAGGAACTGTCGGTTGGTGACTATGTGCTGTCGGGCGGTGAACCCGCGGCCCTCGTCGTGATCGACGCGGTGGTGCGGTTGTTACCGGGTGCCATGAGCGATCATGAATCGGCCGCCGGAGATTCGTTCTACGACGGACTGCTCGGGCCGCCGCAGTACACGCGGCCGGCGGAATACCGAGGAATGGCTGTGCCGGAAATCCTGCGATCCGGCGACCATGCGAAGGTTGCGGCCTGGAGGAATGAGCAGGCAGAACGAAGTACGCGGGAGCGCAGGCCCGACCTGTTGGACCGGGAGGGCTGAACGAGACGGCTGGACCAATGAGAACTACAGGTTAGATTATCGCGTTGGCCGCGAGGAGCGGCCCTGGAAGGAGCAGTGTCGTGGATCCCAGAATTGCTGAAATCGAGCAGAAACAGGTGCGCGCCGATCTGCCGGCGTTTGCGCCGGGCGATACGGTGCGGATTCTCGTTCGCGTCGTAGAAGGTGCCAAGGAACGAATCCAGGCATTCGAGGGCATCTGCATCGCTCGCCGGGGCGCGGGCCTGAACGAGACGTTCACCGTCCGAAAGATCTCCGGGGGTGTTGGCGTAGAGCGTATATTCCCGATCCACTCGCCGACGATCTCGGCGCTCGAGGTGGTACGCCGCGGTCACGTTCGACGGGCCAAGCTGTACTATCTTCGCGCGCGCCGAGGCAAACGGGCTCGCGTCCGTGAGCGCCGCTGGTGGGAGGGCGGAGGAGCCAATCCGGCCGACATCGTCGTGCCCGTATCGATGCCCGAGGAGTTTCCGGAGCTGGAGGATGCCGAGGCCGTCGATGAGGGCTCACCGGACGAAGCGGAACAGCCGGAGCAGCCGGTGGCCGTGGAAGCCGAACCGAGCGCAGGACCTGAGGCCGAGCAGCCCGAGGACTCATAGCCCGAACGAGAGAACCGACGAATGGCCCGCACGGCTCCCACAGACTTCGAGCGTGAAGCATGGGACTGCGGGCTTCGTCACGTCGTGGGGCTGGACGAAGTAGGCTGCGGCCCGCTGGCCGGCCCGGTCGTGGCCGGTGCGGTGGTACTCGAGCCGGGCGCCCCTGCGATCGAGGGAGTGTTCGACAGTAAGGCCCTGTCGGCCAAGCAGCGTCAGACAGCGGCCACCGAGATCCGGGCGCGGGTTTTCGCGTGGTCCCTGGGAGCTGCCTCCACACGGGAAATCGAGCGCCTGAACATCCGCCGGGCCACCATCCTCGCCATGCGCCGGGCGATCGCGCGACTCCCCATCGAGCCGGAGCGACTGCTGGTCGACGGCCGCCGCATCCCCGAGCTGGG
Organism: Gemmatimonadota bacterium; assembly: GCA_029288095.1. Classification (GTDB taxonomy): domain Bacteria; phylum Gemmatimonadota; class Gemmatimonadetes; order Palauibacterales; family Palauibacteraceae; genus JARFPW01. The sequence continues at coordinate 11,205 of JARFPW010000266.1, read as the reverse complement.
TGAGCATACGGCGATCATCAAGGGTGACCGGAAGTCTCTGTCGATAGCCTGTGCGTCGATTCTGGCCAAGGTCGTCCGCGACCGATTGATGCAGAGCCTGGCGACCCGCTATCCGGAATACGGCTGGGACACGAACAAGGGGTACGCGACGGGTCTGCACCTGGCGGCGATCCACCGGCTGGGTCCGACACCACATCACCGGGCAACCTGGTCGCCCGTGGCGCAGCGGGAGCTGTTCGAAGAGGTGGTTGTCAGGCAGTAGATCAGGCGGAGCGCCTCGACGGCCGTCCCGCCGCGATCCCGGGTGCTTACTTCCGCTCTCCCCGTTCAGTCAAGCATTACATGAACAAACGGTCTATAATTCCGCGGATGATCACTTTTTCGTCGATGCGTATGGGGTGGGCGACGCGGTCCGCCGTATGGTGATCCGAAAACCTTAGAGGCACATCTAATGGCAGCCAGAGCCGATGCCGTGTCCCCGGGCACGGGAATGTGGAAGCTCGCTCAATTCTTCGGAATTGTCCTGACGTTCGTCCTGCTGGCCGGTCTGATCCGCGAGCCCGAGTTGTCACTGAAGATTCTCTGGAATGCCGTAATCCCGCTGCTGCCCGCTGTGTTCCTCATACAACCCGAGATCTGGCGCAACACCTGTCCACTCGCGACGCTGAACGTCGCGACGGGTCGTCGCGTGGGGAGTCGGACGATATCCGCGGATGCCGCGCGTCGCTTCGGCGCCGTTGGAATCCTTCTTCTGCTCCTGATGGTTCCCGCCCGCCGTTTTCTGTTCAATACGGACGGTACCGCACTCGCCATCACGATAATCGTCGTTGCCGTGCTCGCCATCCTGCTCGGGTTCGTGTTCGACATGAAGGCGGGGTTCTGCAACGCGATCTGCCCGGTCCTGCCGGTGGAGCGTCTCTACGGTCAGCGTCCGCTGTTCAAGGCGCCGAACGCGCACTGCGCTCCGTGCACTCTCTGCACCCGTAAGGGATGCGTGGACCTCGTGCCGCTGAAGTCTGTCGAACAGACTCTCGGCGAGAGCGCGGGTGCCGGGCGCTGGCTGTTGACGCCATACGGCGCGTTCGCGGCAGCATTTCCGGGATTCGTGATCGGGTACTACACGACGACGGACACCGTTCTGTCAGCGGCCGGCTCGGTGTACGCCCAAGTGGGGCTCTGGATGCTCGGCAGCTACGCGCTGATCGCGGTGCTTGCACTGGTGCTAAAGATTCCCGGCGCCGTCGCCACGATACCGATCGCCGGTCTGTCGATCGGGCTCTACTACTGGTTTGCAGCTCCCGTCGTGACCGACGCCCTCTCCCTCGCCGCCTGGGCGCCGACGGTGATTCGGGTGGCAGCGTTCGGCCTGCTCGCGGTCTGGTTGTGGCGAGCGCACAGGTTGCCGCATGCACCCAATGGAGGAGCCGTCTGATGATGACGGGCGACGCACGCGCTACCGCAGTTCTGCGGAACGAACACCGGCTGATCCTGAAGGTGCTGGGTGTCCTGGAACGGATCCTCGACGCGTCACTCGCGGACGCCGGGCATCCCGCCACGCCCGACACGGAAGCGCTCGGCGACTGCATCGCCTTCTTTCGCCTGTTCACGGATGCCTGCCATCACGGCCAGGAGGAAGGTGTCCTGTTCGAGGCACTGATCGATCGCGGCATGCCCCGGACGACCGGACCGATCGGAGTCATGCTGACAGAGCACGAACAGGGCAGGGCGCACGTGCGGGCGATGGCAGCGGCCCTTGAACGTGCCCAACACGGTGGAGCCGAGGCGTGGACCGCGCTCGGGCAAGCCGGGCGCGACTACATCGCGCTGCTGCGCCGCCACATCATGAAGGAGGACGGCGTGCTGTTTGAAATGGCCGATCGAATGATCACCGGTCCGGCCTGCCGCGAGGTTTGCGATCGTTACCACATGGCGTGCCTGGAGAAGCTCGAAGGACGAACGAAAGCCGAGTTGGAACAGCTGGCCGAGAGCCTCCTGGAACGATATCCGCCGTCGCGCGACTGACATCGATCTAAATGCATCGATTCAGCTCGATCGGTCGGCCGATCGACCGGCGGTACCCCAGCAACCGCGCCATCGCCAGCCTCGCGCTACTGGTCGCAGTGGCAGGCTTCCTGGTTCTGCGCCTGACCGGGCACCCACCGCCGGCGTCTTTCCTGCGTGCCATCTCACTGGCGATCGGTTTCTTCCTCGCTTGGGCCATTGCGCGCGAACTGGACCCCGACCACGGCGCCTCGGCGTTCGTCGCAGCGGGCCTCAGCCTGATTCCGTTGGCCGCGCTCGACCGGCCCGACTACGCAGCGGTCTTCCTGGCACTTCTCATCCTTCGGATCGTTAATCGGACAGTGGGCCCGGCTGCTCGGCCGCTGGACACCATCGCAATCCTCGCGCTGGCTACCGTCGCTGCGTGGCGGGGAAGTCCGGTTGTCATCGCCGCAGCCGCAGGTGCCTTCGCCCTGGACGGATCTTTCAGGCCGGGCCACCGAATCCACCTGGCCGCCGCGGGTGCGTCGCTCGGGCTGATCGCCGTTGCCTGGACGAACGTGGATGTCGTGCTGCAGAGCGCGCCGGCGTCGCTGGACTGGCTGGGACTCGTGGCGACGTTGCCATTCCTCTACCTGATCAGGATCTCAGGCGATCCCTTGTCCATATCCGACGACGGGGGCGGACGGCTGTCGGGCACCCGGGTACGCGCCGCTCAGTGGCTCGGCCTCCTGCTGTTCGGGGCCCTGGTGATTGGTGGCGGACGAGCCGGATGGTCGGCCGTGTCGCCGCTGTGGGCCGCACTGGTGGGAACCGGCCTGTTCTCGGTGTACGGCGCGCTCACGCCCGATCGGCATTGAGTGCATGAAAGGCCGGGACTATCATGACGCCGGGCAGTATCCGACCGGGTAGCTCAGTTGGTAGAGCAACGGACTTTTAATCCGTAGGTCGTGGGTTCGACCCCCACCCCGGTCATTCGCTTCCAAAGACGTTGATTAGCCCACCCAGGAGATCGGCTTGAGCCTGTTCGAGTTCCTTCTCGTCATCTTCAGCATCGTACTCGGTCTGGGGATCACCGAGCTCCTGTCTGGCACGGTCAGAATACTCCGCCACGACCTTGTCTTCGGCCGCCTGCATCTCCTCTGGATCGTCATCGTATTCCAGGTCCAGGTTCAACTCGGCTGGGCGCTGTGGTGGTTTCGATCGCTGCCCGAATGGTCCTACGGCGAGTTCGTACTCGTCTTGCTCCAACCTGTCCTCCTGTACCTGACCGCGGCCGTTCTCTTTCCGAGCAACAATGGACCGGAGAACCTTGATGCCCACCTGGTTCGGCGCAGGCGACCGTTCTTCCTGCTGATCGCCGCGTACACAGCGAACAACATCCTGATCGACCTGCTCGTCCGGGACGTCGGGCTCCTGCCCGCTGAGACTGCTTTCAGGGTCGGACCGATCCTGCTTCTGCTTGGGCTCGTGTACACGACCCGGAAGGCCGTGCAATGGACTCTCAGTCTGATGATCCTGGGTCTGGCCCTGTGGTTCACCTACCAGTTCACGTTCGTCGTGGGCGCATCTGCGGGATGAACATGAGATCGCTCACTCTGTCGGTCTGCACGCTGCTCGCCGTCGTTTCTGTCTCGACCGCCGTCGCGCAGGAAGCTGGCGAGTATCGGGCATACGACGATGGGCACGTGAAAGGGTCGGCGCAATGAGCAACGGCCCCCCGAAGCGGATGGTCGTACCCATGCGAGCCCGGTCACCGGAGGAAGATCACCGCGCCGCGACTCCACTGGAGCTGTTCTTCGACCTCGTGTTCGTAGTGGCGATCGCGCAGGCGGCGTCGGGCCTGCACCATGGCATTGCCGACCTGCACGTCGCCGAGGCGCTTCTCAGCTACGTGATGGTGTTCTTCGCGATCTGGTGGGCATGGATGAACTTCACCTGGTTCGCCTCCGCCTATGATCCAGATGACGTCCTGTATCGCCTGACCGTGTTCGTGCAGCTGACGGGTGCGCTAATCCTAGCGGCCGGAGTGCCGACGGCCTTCGCCGAGGGAGACTGGCGGATCGGGGCGATCGGGTACGTGATCATGCGACTCGCGATCGTCGCCCAATGGACGCGCGCCGCGAGATCGGACCCTGACCGCAAGCGGACTGCCTACCGCTATGCGGGAGGTGTAACGTGCGTCCAGATCGCCTGGGTAGCCCTGGTTTTCGGGCCGACGCCCTTGGCGTGGATGACACCCTTGTTCTTCTTCCTGATCGCGGTCGAGCTGGTGATTCCCGCCTGGGCCGAGCGTGCCAGCCCGACATGTTGGCACCGCGATCACATTGCTGAGCGATTCGGACTGCTGACGATCATCGTTCTTGGCGAGTCCATCCTGGCCGCCACGCTGGCCATGCAGGCCGCGACGTCGGAGGCGGGGCTCACGGGTCCTCTCGCCGAGCTGGCTGCGGGTGCGTTGCTGATCGTGTTCTCGATGTGGTGGTTCTACTTCTACCGTCCTGCCCGGGACCTCATGACGACTACACGCGCGGTGTTCACCTGGAGCTACGGCCACTACCTGGTCTATGCTGCAGGGGCGGCCGTCGGAGCGGGACTAGCTGTGAATGCCGACTTCCTCACCGACCACGCCGCGATCGGTGCGTTTGGGGCCGACATGGCAGTCGCGGCCCCCGTTGCCCTGTACCTGTTAACTCTGTGGTTCCTGTATGAGGTGCGCCATCCGGAGGTGCCTACGCGTGGGCTGGGGCCTGTCGCGGTGATCCTCGTGCTGCTGACTCCGTTCACCGGGCATGGGGTGCTCCTGACCGGGCTCATCCTTGCCGCCACTCTCGCACTGAAACTCGCTGCGGGGCACCGAGCAGCTGGCCGAGCAGAAGGAAGAACGGACGCGCCAAAGTCGTAGTCGCACATGTATCTACGACAACTAGGACATATTACCTTGAATGTGCATGCTGTTGTCGGAGACTTACGGGGCAAACGTCATATGACGACGAAACTTCCGTTGATTGATGAGGGCATGCAGGCTCCGCCCGAGCGCTCGAGCACGTGACACCACGCTGACCAGGAGGACGCGCATACCACGGTCAGGCGGACTCACTCAGAGATACCGGAGGATGACCTCGAAACGGCGGCCTCTGCCGGATTTCATCGTCATCGGCGCACAGAAGTCAGGGACCTCCAGCCTGTTCGACTACCTGAGGCAGCATCCGGAGCTGGTGCCTTCCTTCGGAAAGGGAGTCCATTTCTTCGATGGCGGGCGAGAGGCAGGAGTAGATGTCCACGAGCGGGGAGAATCGTGGTATCGGGCCCAGTTCCCGATCGCCAGGAGTCCTGGCACCCGGGCGTTCGAGGCTTCGCCACTGTACCTCTTCCACCCGCTCGTGCCGAGACGCATACACGACCTGCTTCCCCAGGTGAAGATCATCGCCCTCCTGAGGAACCCTACCGACAGGGCTATATCCCACTACTTCCATGAGCGGAGAAAGGGCCGGGAGCCTCTCCAGATCATGCGCGCGCTCGCTGCCGAAGACGAACGCCTCGCTGTCATTCTCCGCGAGGAAGACTACGGCAATCCGTCGTTCCGAAATTATTCCTACAAGAGCCGCGGTCGCTATGCAGAGCAGCTGGCCAGGTATCTCACGTGCTTTCCTCGCGAACAGATCCTGGTCTTGCCGAGCGAAGGCTTCTTCCTTCAGCCGTCCGAGACCCTCCGTTCGGTGTTCGAGTTCGTCGGCGTTGACCCCGACGTCGAAATCAGCGATCTGCGAGCCCGCAACGTGGGCAGCAGGAGTGACGTAGGCCTCGATGTCCGTCATTATCTTGACGACTACTTCTCGTCTCCGAATGCGGCTCTATACGAACTCATCGGAGCTGAATTCGGTTGGTGATACCAGGAGGTTGCGCAAGATGACAGGTCCTCGCACACGGCTACTCTGCCTGATGGTGCTCTCAGCCTGTGCTCCGGCGGGTCATCTGGCCACGGGAGCCCAGGCCCCCTGTTGTGGCGATCGGGGGCTTGCGATTGCCTACCAGTACCGGGTCGAGGGTCTGGAGCAGCGTCGCTTCGACCACAGCGAGTACTGGAAGGCACTGGACGCTGCCCTGGTTGCCGATCGGTCGGGGCGCGTGCGAGTTACTCCACTCGGGCGATCCATCGAGGGCCGTGCGATCAATGCGGTCACGACGGGAGTTGGACCGACGTCGGTGCTCCTGTGGTCACAGATGCATGGCGACGAATCGACGGCGTCGATGTCCCTCGCCGATCTCATCCACTGGTTTGCGGCATCGCCGGACGCCGACACGTTGCGCCGCACGCTCGAACGGCACCTGACGATCACGATGATTCCGATGCTGAATCCGGACGGCGCTCAGCGGTTCATTCGCCACAACGCGCTCGGCGTCGACGTCAACCGGGACGCGCTGCGCCTGGCGACACCTGAAGGGCGGGTTCTGAAAGCCGTTCGTGATTCGCTCGACGCCGACTTCGGATTCAACCTCCACGACCAGGGGCCGCGCTCGGCCGGGCCGGATGGGGATCTGGTGGCAGTCGCCCTCCTGGCTCCGGCGGCGGATGAGGAGCGGACCTGGGGGCCGGTCCGGCAGCGAGCGCGGCAGGTGGCCGCAGTGATTGCCGGGGCGCTGCAGGCAGAAATCCCTGGTTCGATCGCCCGCTACGACGACTCGTTCACCCCGCGGGCCTTTGGCGACAACATGCAGATATGGGGCACGGCCACCGTCCTCATTGAAAGCGGCATGCTTCCGGACGATCCAGAGAAGCAGGAACTTCGCAGACTCAATGTGCTCGCTCTCCTGGCCGCTCTCGAGTCCATTGCTGACGGATCTTTCGAGTCGGCGCCGGGAGCGGCGTACGATGACCTTCCGCTCAATGTCGGGCTCACCAATGATCTGCTGTTGACGGGGGGACGCGTCGTTATGGGCGGTGGAGAGTCCTTCCCGGTCGATGTTGCGGTTGTGTTCGACGATCCAATAGCACGCACGGGCCCGCGGTACGGCCAGATCGGTGACCTGTCCGGCGTCCGGGCGGTGGAAACGATCGACGTCTCCGGACTGTTCATTCACCCTGATTCGGATCTGCTGATACGGGGCGAGCCCGCCTACCTCAGCGTGCGCCGAGGCGTGACGTCGGGCAGCGAACAGGTGTTGCGCGTCGGGGCTGAGGACTAGGCCGCCGCCACACCCTCTACCGCGTCGTCCAACGTGACTCTGCGCGGCTCCCATTCCTTGATCATCGCGAGGAATGCGTCCACGAATTCCGGGTCGTGGTACGTACCCGAGCGGTCCTTGAGATAGCTTATGGCCCGCCCTTGCGGCCACGGAGGTCGGAAGGGTCTGCGGGTCCGCAGCGCGTCGAACACGTCGCACACCTGGATCAACCGGCTCACCCGATGCGGCTGGCGGGGGATCGCGAGTCGCGGGTAGCCTTCGCCTTCCCAGCTCAGATGGTGCTCGTAAGCCACTGTTGCTGCCAGCTCCATGCGCGGTCCCTCAGCGAGAAGCATGCGGGCGCCCTCGACGGTATGCCCCTGAATGACCTGCCACTCGTCGTCAGTCAGCTTGCCCGGCTTGTTCAGCACCTCAAGCGGGATCCGGGCCTTTCCAACGTCGTGCAGAAGAGCAGCCTCACCGATCATCCGCACGTCGGTCGGGCCGTAGCCCAGGGACTCGGCAAGGGCCATCGACAGGCAGGAGACGTTCATCGAGTGCGTTGTCGTATACTGATCGACTTCTTTCAGTTCCACGAGCGGAATGATCACGCCGGCTTCGGAGTGCATGGCGACGCTCAACAACTCCACGGCCGCGGACGTCTCGGCAATCGGAATTCGACCGTGAGCCGTCACCTCCTCGTGCAGCCAGTGACCGACCCCCATTTCCTCCTGCAGGTCAAACTCCGCAGCCATGTCCTGCAGGGGAGACTGGGCGGCCGTCGACTCGTCGACCAGGGCCTGAAACTGCAGACCTGTCTGCCCCCGCAGCTCCCGCGCAGTCGCTCCCTGGACGTCCAGCGTCAGCCGGGAGACCACTTCATCTACGAAGCCCTCCATGTCGTCCCGCGTGGTGCCGGGCGTGACCTTGAGTCGCTCCACACCCGCCTCGGCGAGCTTGAGAGACCATTCCCAGCGCTGCAGCTCGGGCATCAATTCACCATCGTAGATAACGTCGCCTTCACGAAACTCGAAGACGGGAAAGGCGTTGAGTCTCAGCAGCATCTGCAGAGCCGACATCAGTTCGAGGATTCCTGCCTCGAGGGTCGGATTGTCGGCATCGCCTCCGGTGACCAATTCCAGGTGTCGGCCAAGCGAGTCGAGAAAAGCAACGGGTTGTCTCATGACGCCGCCTGCGCGATCGACCGGTTGTCCGACTTCCTCGCCCGCTCCAGAATCGCCTCGGCTCGCGACTCTGTCGCCCAATGCTCCGCGAGACCCCGCAGGACGGCGAGAAGTACGGGCGACTCGGGTGGCAGCCCCATCCGCAACCCACGACGCCGTGGCCGCGCGAGGGTGAGCAGAGGCTCCAGCGCTTCGGGTGCGTCAATACGCGCCAGCGCCCGCGCGGCGTGCGCTCGCAGGTCCGGATCCTCCGTGTCGGCCAGAGCGATTCCTTCCAGCGCGCCCACGGCCGACGGGTGCGCACCCATCTCGGCCTCGTACACTCCCATGGCGACAATGCGCGGCATGGGATCAGCGAGTGCCGCCAGGATCGCTGCGTCTCTGATCTTGGGCATCCGCATACACAAGCGCAGCGCTTCCTGCCGAACCTGCGGGTTCTCATGCTTGGCATACGCTCTCGGGTCGAATTCACCAGGAAGTTCTTCGAGCACCACTAGCAGAGAGAGCATGTTGCGAAGGACGAACCAGGGAGTCTCGTCGGGGCTCCCGATGCGCTGCACGGCCATGGGCCCAACCGCGGGGCCAGTGAGCCTGAGGCGGTCGAAGACATGGCGCCTGACGGTCCTCGACTCGGCGGCCGCCAACCGATCCAGCAGTGGCCCCGAGGCGTCCAGTCCGGCATGCGGCAGGATTCGATCGATGACCGAGAAGTCCGGATCTTCCTCTTCGATGAGCCTCCGCAACACGGAGTCGCCCGTCAGACGGCTCCATATCGAAGCCGCGACTTCGCCGTCCGCCGGCACTTGATCCACGAGATCTATCAGGACGGTAGCTTGACCCGCAGCCAGCAGGTCGTCGACGCAGCGACCCAGCGAGGCGGCCCCAGCGTCCGTCTCGAGGCAGAGCTGAATGACGCGCTCCGGATTAACCTCCGACTCCTTGGCAGCCGTTGCCCCGCCCACCTGGACGCTCATGGATAGGCTTGCCAGGAGTTGCTCGTAGCCCTCGTCATTCGGGTTTTCCAGGTGCCACCCTGAAATCAACCTCTGGACCACCCGGCGAAGTCCATCGTCGCCCCGGTAGGCGACTACAGGCGATTCATCGAGAGACGCGTGCCGCGCGAGTTTCGACAGCAGCCGAATCATCCCGCGTGACACATCGCAACTCTCGTCCTCGGCCGCCGTCTGCACGAGGTCCAGGACCACATCCACATCCAGGGAGCAGGCGAAGTCGGACAGGAGCTTACGCCGGAGTGTCCCGTCACCGGTCATGCCCATCAGGCACCGGAGCGTGACCTTGTCCAACTGGCGAAGCACCGACGAGATGTTCTTGCGGAGGTCGATGGCCTCGCGCACTCCGGCCTCGCCCAGATCGTCGGCGATTCGCAGCAGATGACCGATCATCCGGCGATCGAACGTCTCGCTTCCCGATCGAACGTCGATCGCCCGGGCAACCTCGCCAGCGTCATACGCTCGTGCTTCCCGCTCCTCCTCCTCGATGCCCAGAGCATCGCGCGCGAACTCGTCCCACAACTCGGCGTCGCGATCGTCGGATCTTTCCGAGGCACGCTCTCCCCCGGCAGGGCCCACCAGCACCGAGCCCTGTCTGCGAATGCGCACGTGCGGCAGATCATGCAGAATCTCGTCCGGCTCGGCTCCCAGCGGTCTTCCCGTTTCCGACGGTCTGGTCGCCAGGATCGCCAGCAACTGGCTGATCTCCTCGACCGTGATGCCTTCGGCCAGTGCCACTTCGGCCAGCTCGTGCTCCCGGAGGTGGCCAGCGAAGGCGTGCAGGAGCGGGTGCGTGAGATTGGACGTGACACCTTCGAAGCGCCTGGTGAGCTCGAACTTGGGTCGGACCTCCACAATGACATGCTCGGCAGCGACTGCCAGACACAGGGTGCCTCGATGTCCACGGCGTCGTGCGAGTCGTTGCGCAACAGTTCCGGCGGCGGCCCGAAGCGCGGGATGTCCTGGACTGTACATGCAGAACTTCTGGAGCGCCGAGGACAGCTCGATCAGTAGATCTGCCAGCTCGCCCGTTATGGAGGCGTGCGGCGACGCAGCCGAGGCGACCTGTTGCGGCACCATCATCCGCGCGCCGGCCAACGGCGGTTGGCCGCTGTAAGCCTCAGGATCTCGGCGATTTCCGCCGGTTTGAGGCCTTCTGCAAATGTCATCGTCCCCTTCTCCAGGGGATGCGGAGTCTCTGCAACCCTGCCGGAGAGGAGAAGTGTCAGTGTTCGTGTGTTCATGCCCGCACGAAGGGCAAGATGCGTGCGAAAGGTGGAAATCTCTCGGGAGAGGCTGTCCTGCCGATCGAGTTCGCCGCTCCCTGGGCGCAAGCTGAGTCCGGGCTGCCGACGCTACTCCTTGCCCGAGCCTCCCCCTGGGGTCTGATCGAGCGTGACGTAGACCGTTCCTTTCATGTCCGGATGAATCGAACAGTGATAGGCATAGATCCCTGTCTCCGGAAAGATCCTCGTAAAGGACTCGCCGACGATCGGGTCCCCATCACCGACCGGATCGGGCGAGGTGCCCGGGGGAAGGAGGGGGGCGCTGGCCCACAGACCGGCATCCGAGACTGTCGTATGGCGTGACGGACCGTAGTTCGCCCAGGTGACTTGTCCACCAACAGTGATATGAACCGCATCCGGAGCGAAGCCGTAGTTGAACATCCCCACGAACCCGGTAATCGGTGTCGATCGAGGAATCTCGGGTGCGGTCGGGCCCCGGCCGTCTCCGGAGGGGGAACCACAGCTGAGTGAGACTCCCGAAACGACGACGGCAACCAGGGCTGTAACGAGCGTATTCATCGATCCGGCCTGATTCGTGACTCCGCGGCAATCTAACCC
>JARFPW010000262.1 GCA_029288095.1 Gemmatimonadota bacterium | reverse complement strand
GGTCGTTGCCACCGACGTCGGAGCCGCCAAAATGGCCCGCGGGTACGCCAAGCGCCTTGAAGCCGGTTTTGCGATTGTCGACAAGCGTCGGCCGGCGCCAAACCAGGCCGAGGTGGTGAACATCGTAGGTGAAATAGAGGGCAAGAACTGCATCATCCCCGACGATATGGTGGATACAGCGGGGACGATGGTGAATGCCGTGGAGGCGCTTCGTGAACGCGGAGCAAAGGAGATCTACTGCATCGCGACCCATGCGTTGCTTTCGGGCCCGGCTGTCGAGCGTCTAGCGGCGGCCGACGTGGCGGAAGTGACTGTGACGGATACGATTGAGGTCAGTGAGGACAAACGCAGGCAGCTGCCGAGTCTGAGGGAAATCACGGTGGCGAATCTGCTGGCGCGAGCGATTGAGAGCACTCACTACAACCGCTCCGTGAGCAAATTGTTTGATTGAAACGTCGGCCTACTGCGGCGGCGAAGACGAAACAGGAACGAGGACGATGAGCAAACAGGTGACGTTGTCAGTGGAGAAACGGGACGGACGGGGCAAGGGACCGGCGCGCCGTGCGCGTCAGGCCGGACGAGTTCCCGGAAACATATATGGTCACGGTGTTGATCCGATTGCCGTGGAAGCGGACGCGCGCGAATTCGATGCCCTTGCGGCTCGCATTTCGGTGGAAAACACCCTTGTCGACCTTGTCGTGGGTGGGGACAAGCCACGTCCGGTGTTGATCCGGGAAGTCCAGCGCCACCCGTACCGAAAGCAAGTTCTGCATATCGATTTCTTCGCCATCAAGGCGGGCGAGAAGATCAAGGTGTCCGTTCCGTTGCATCTGACGGGGACGTCGATCGGAGTACGAAACGCCGGTGGCGTTCTCCAGCAGAATCTGCACGAACTCGAAATCGAGTGTCTGCCGAGCGAAATCCCGGCGTCGTTCGAGGTCGATATCACGGCCCTCGAAATCGGAGACTCGATTCACCTGGCCGAAGTCGACACACTCGGCTTTCCGACGAGTGAAGCTCCGGAGCGCACCGTGTGCGTTGTCCAGCCGCCGCGAGTCATCGTGGAAGAGGAAGAAGAGGTCGACGAGCTCGAGGACGAGGACATGGAGCCCGAAGTCATTACGGCCCGCGGGGATGACGAGGAAGCTGAAGGCCCGGAAGACGAGGACTGAGCCTCAGATCATCTGTCTGTGAAGCTGATATTCGCCCTGGGCAATCCGGGCGACAGGTATCGCGACACCCGACACAACGCGGGCTGGTGGCTGGCCGACCATCTGGCGGATCGCTGGCGCCTGGGCCGTTTCCGGGTAGACGCAGGCGTCGCTGCGGCCGAGGGCCGCGTCGATGCCGAGCCGGTGCTGGTAACGAAGCCGCTGTCATTCATGAACCTGACGGGCCGGCTGCTTCCGGGACTCCTCGCTCGGTACCCGGTAGATCCGGGCACGGACATGCTCGTGCTGGTCGACGACGTTTCGCTGCCGCCCGGCAACTTCCGACTGCGGGCGCAGGGATCGGCGGGTGGTCACAATGGGCTGGTTTCGGTCGAGTCCGCGCTGGAATCGAGCGTCTATGCCAGGCTGAGAATCGGGGTCGGAGGTCCTGGATCGGCAGATGTGGACCTCGCGGCATGGGTGCTGGATACACCGCGTGACGACGAGGAGCACATGGTGCTGGAACGATTCGATCGAATGGCCGAAGCCGTCGAGTGTTGGATCGCGGAAGGCATCGAGACGGCGATGAACGAATTTAACTGATCGTATCTGAAACCGAATACTGAGACGGGAGAACGCTTCGCGTGGAACAATGGATGACATCGGCCCTCTGGTTGGGCCTCGGCGGACTCTTTCTGGCGCTGGTGCTGTTCGCGTACGTGCGCAGGCAGCCGGTAGGAACAGAGATCATGGCGGAGTTGGCGGAAGCGATCCAGACCGGCGCCATGGCGTTCCTGCGGCGGGAGTATTCAGTCCTGTTGCCCTTCGTGCTCATCGTGGCGGCGCTCCTGTACTGGCTCATCGCACCCCAGACCGCCTACGCCTACTTGTTTGGCGCTGCCTGCTCGGTATTTGCGGGTTTCTTCGGAATGCGCGCGGCAACCCTGGCCAATGTGCGTACCACGGAAGCGGCCCGGACCGATGGACAGGGAAAAGCCTTGCGGGTCGCGTTCAGCGGTGGTGCCGTGATGGGTCTGGCGGTCGCCAGCCTCGGACTGGCGGGGTTGGGTGCCGTAACTCTGCTCTACCGGCCGGAGCTCGTCGGAGCTCGCGTGTTCGGTGAGATCATTTCGGGCTTTGCGATGGGGGCATCTACGATAGCCCTGTTCGCGCGAATCGGCGGCGGCATCTACACGAAGGCCGCGGACGTCGGGGCGGATCTGGTAGGTAAGGTGGAGGCCGGAATCCCCGAGGATGATCCGCGTAACCCCGCAACGATCGCGGATAACGTGGGTGACAACGTGGGCGATGTCGCCGGCATGGGCGCCGACATTTTCGAGTCGTACGTCGGCTCCATCGTGGCTACGGTCGTTCTCGGCGCCACGGTTACCGCCATTATGCCGGACAAGCGTCTCGCGGCGGTCGCGTTGCCGATTCTCTTCGCCATGGTCGGCCTGCTGGCGAGCGTAATTGGCGTGTTATCGATCCGCGTGCTGGAGAAGATGGACCCGGCGGCGGCGCTTCGGAACACGACTTTCGTCGCCGCGATCCTGTTCTGGGCCGGTGCGTGGTTCGTCACGCTGAGGCTGGACGTGTTCGCCGGATCGGATGCCCCGCTATGGACGCTCATCGATCCGGCCGCGGGTCCTTTTTGGGCCATGCTGTTTGGCTCCCTGGGCGGCATCGTGATTGGTCTGGCGACCGAGTACTACACGGCTGGCAAGCCTGTCAGGAACATAGCGCGTGCGTCGGAGACCGGTGCCGCCACGAACATCATCACCGGTCTCGCCGTCGGCATGGAATCTGTCGCAGCCCCGCTGCTGTTCATCTGCCTGGCGATCTACCTCGCCCACGGATTCGCCGGGTTGTACGGCATCGGTATAGCGGCCGTCGGCATGCTGGCTACCGTCGGCGTCACGATGTCGGTGGACGCGTACGGGCCGATCGCCGACAACGCGGGCGGCATCAGTGAAATGAGCGGACTCGGGCCTGACGTCCGCAAGATCACGGACGGGCTTGATGCCCTTGGCAATACGACGGCTGCGATCGGCAAGGGCTTTGCGATCGGATCGGCGGCTCTCACTGCTCTAGCCCTGTTTTCCGCGTATGCAAACGCCGTCGGTCTGATGGAATCCGGCATCAACATCGTTGACCCGATCGTCGTCATTGGACTGTTCATCGGGGGCATAACGCCGTTCTTCATCGCCGCCCTTACGATGACCGCCGTCGGCCGCGCTGCTGCCGGAATGGTTGCTGAAGTGCGGCGCCAGTTCCGGGAGATTCCGGGTTTGATGGAGGGGACGGCGAAGCCCGACTCGGCACGTTGCATCGATATCTCAACGCGCGCTGCCCTGCGTGAAATGGTCGTCCCCGGGCTCGTGGCGATCATGGTGCCTGTTGTGGTCGGGCGTTTCCTCGGGGTTGAGGCTCTGGGGGGCGTGTTGGCGGGCGCCACGCTGAGCGGAGTACTGCTCGCACTCTATATGGCGAACGCGGGCGGTGCGTGGGACAATGCCAAGAAGTACATCGAGGGCGGTGCGCATGGAGGCAAGGGCTCCGACCCACACAAGGCGGCTGTCGTGGGGGACACCGTGGGCGACCCATTCAAGGATACGTCCGGTCCTTCGATGAACATCGTGATCAAGTTGATCAGCGTCGTCTCGCTCGTTCTGGCTCCATGGTTCGTATCGGTTCATGAGGACGGCGAGTCGCTGACCGCGATCACGCGGACGATCGAGGCGTGGTTGCCTTTCCTGGGCTGACGGCTGATCCGGGGTCCTGCTTGTATCGAGCAGGGCCCCGGGATAGCTTCGCTCACCTCGGAAGCCTTTCGGGGCGCCGGGACCACACATAGCTCCTGCTCCGGAGGGCACTCCGGGGCCGACTTAGACCGAAGGAGGCCGAATGCGCGACTACGAAGTCGTCTACATTTTCAGATCTACCCTGGGTACCGAGGAAATCGAAGCCCGGGTGCAGAGCTACCATGAGAAGATCCTCGCCGGAGCCGATGCCGAAATCACGGCTGTCGTTCACTGGGGCAAGCGGGAACTAGCCTACCCAATCGACAAAGACAGAAACGGGTATTATGTGGTGGCCCAGTTCACGGCCGGCCCCGACGTGCTGCCCGGATTCGAACGAGCCCTCAAGCTCGATGACGATCTGTTGCGACACCTCGTTGTGATCTCCGAGGGCGAGTTGCCGACGCTTCCCGTTGAGAGCAGTGAACCCGAGAGGGGCCGCGATCGTTCGGATTCAGACGATGACGAAGTGCGTCCGCGACGCGATTCTGATGACGCCGATGATGACGCCGATGATGACGGCGATGACGATGACGGCGACGCTGATGACGACGACGACGCTGATGATGACGACGACGCTGATGATGACGGCGACGATGATGACGGCGACGATGATGACGACGACGTCGCCGACGACGCGGAAGAGGAGGAGTAGAGAATGGCGTATCGAAAAGTCTGCCGTTTCTGCGAAAAGGGCGCGCGCCGAATCGACTACAAGGACGGGCCGACGCTCGAGCGTTTCCTGACCGACCGTGGGAAGATCCTGCCTCGTCGCGCCACCGGATCGTGCGCCCGGCACCAGCGCCAGCTGAGTACCGCGATCAAGCGTGCTCGACACCTGGCTCTCGTACCGTACATCCAAGGCTACTACGACTGAGGCCGGCCGGGGCTGATGGACTGAGGTCCACTCTGCAGCAGTTCGATACGTGACGTCGATAATCAGATTGGGTGCGCTGGCGGCGGCTCTTTCGATATCGCCTGTGAGCCCTCTGCTGCTCGTCCTCATCCCGCTTGGGTTGATGCTCGTCGCGCTCAGGACAGACAGTACGTCGGGACTGCTGATCGGCCTTGTACTGCTCGTCCTCGCGTTCGCGTCCGGCCTTGCATCACCCGGCCCGGACTGGTTCGCGCAACGGGCGTGGGCGGTGCTGCTGGGCGGTGGGTTCATTCTGGCGACCCTGCTGATGCGGAAGGCCGACTTGCTCGGGCGATCCTTCGGTGCGATCGCGATCGGAGGAGTAGCCGTAGCCGTAGCCGGGCTGTTGCGCCCGGAAGTGGTCACTGCGCTGGATTCATGGATGTCGGACCGTATTCACCTGGCCTCCGTGGTTCTGCTGCAGTGGGTGACCACGGTCAATGTGGAGCCCGAGGTCGCGGCATCCGTAACCGCCGCGATAACCGGGTGGTCGGAGGTGCAGAAACAAGTGTACCCGGCCCTGCTGGCTCTGGCATCGCTGCCCGCGCTTGCTATCGGGTGGTATTTTCTTGGCCGGCTGACCGGGCGTCCGGAGGTGCCCGCGCCGGTGCGCACGTTTCGGTTCAGCGAGCACTTCGTGTGGATGTTCGCGATCGGCCTGGCGCTCTTTGCGTTGCCACTGGGCGAAGCGGCCGCCCGGATCGGTGGCAATGCCGCTCTGTTCATGGTGGTGCTGTATGTTGTGCGCGGAGGAGCAATCGCGATCTGGATCCTGGGTGCTGCCGGCGCCTCGGCACTAACGTGGGTGCTTCTCGCAGTAGCGGCGGCGTTGCTGTATCCCGTCGCGGTCGGAGCGCTGTTCGCCGCAGGGATGGGAGATACGTGGTTTGATGTGAGAGAACGGTCGTGGCGGTTCAACTCGCCCTCGGCCGATGATCGATAACAGTTCGTCTGCTGGAGAAACATCGATGGTACAGGTCATCCTGATGAAAGACGTGGACAACCTCGGCGAGACCGGCGACGTCGTGGATGTGAAGCCGGGCTTTGCGAGGAACTTCCTGCTTCCGCAGGGGATCGCGCTGGAAGCCACTCCCGCCAACCTGCGCCGATTCGAGGAAGAGCGTGATCACCTCGTCGATCGGTCCACGCGTGAGTTGGAGAAGGCGTCTGCTCTCGCGGCTGAGATCGAGGCCCAATCGCTGAATTTCCCGGTGAAGGCGGGTGAGGACGGACGGTTGTTCGGCTCCGTCACCACCTCCGATATTGCCAACGGCCTGGCCGAGCAGGGCGTAAAGGTCGACAGGCACCTGATCCAGCTCGACGAGCCTATCAAGCAGCTCGGCACCTACAAGGTGACAGTGCGTCTCAGCGCAAATATCCAGCCGGAAGTCACTGTCTGGGTGGTTGCCGAGAGCTGAACTGACCGTTCGACTGGAGCGATCCGTGCCTATCGCACCAGGCGTTTTCCGAGGGGAGTGAATGGGGTCCACAGCGCGGCAGCGCCGAAAGCTGCAGATCGGGTATCTGGATGGCCGTCGCTTCCGGCAGCTGATCCTCGCCGGCGTTCGGTGCGTCAGCGGGGAGCGCGAAGAGCTGGATCGCAT
>JARFPW010000108.1 GCA_029288095.1 Gemmatimonadota bacterium | reverse complement strand
AAGAAGCGCAGTTTGTAACTATAACAAAGAAAACCAGTTAACGGAATTGTGCCCCGAAACGCCCGCTCGTCTCACACGGACTATCTCCATAAATTCTTCCGTTTCAGGGTATGGCGCCTATGGTACGTGACTTGCTCCCTTCTCACCCGCGATTCGTCAGTAAAGCACTGCGAGATATGGATTACACCAGGAGCGATGGGAGCCGGAGCAAGTAATGCACAAGCGGAACCACAACGAGCGCGGATTCACACTTGTCGAAATGTTGATCGTTCTTTCGATCGTCAGTTTGTCATTGCTGATCGCGAACAGCTCGTACATCACGTTCCGTGAGTCATCGACGCTGAATCGTGCCGCCCGCGTGATCGCGGCCGATGTGGCTCTCACTCGCAGCTATGCGATCCGGCATCGAACAAGCGTTGCCCTGGTGGCCAACGAGTCCACGCAGTCGTACGTGGTTCGCGATGCTGCGGGAACAGTCTTCGTCAACCGCGCCTTCGACGCGGCCTCCGACATGCGAATCGACGGGCTCGACGTCCGGATGTTCGGCGATTCGGTGACCTTCAACGAGCGCGGTCTGATGTGGGGACTGGGGGCCGTGAACATCGATATCACTCGAAAGAACGGCGGCCGGAGAGTCCAGGTCAACTCGGTCGGCCGCTGGCGAATCCTGGTGCAGTGACATGAAACAGCTATCAAAACTCCCGTTGCTGTCATCGATGCGACGCAGACTGTCTGATGAACGAGGCTTCGGAATCACGGAAGCATTGATCGCGGTCACGATCCTGGTAATCGGACTACTCGCCATCAGCGGTTTGACGCTCGCCACCGCGCTGCAGGCGCGCACGGCGGATTTGCGAAGCGACCAGATGATCACCGGACAGGCGGCCATCGAGAACGTACGGCGAGCCGGATTCGCAGCGGCCGCGAGCGGGGTGGATACCGTTACCACTGGCGGCCGCACGTTCTACGTCACGCGCACCGTGACGGACATCAATGACCGCACGAAGCTGGTGAACGTCGATATCGCGGCGGCTTCAGGCGGGCCTACGATGCGCGATTTCAGCACCGTGCTGCAGGCGCCACGACCGTTGCCGAAGGGATGATCGCGATGCGCATCAGACACAAGTTCTCTCGCGTCAGCCGCCTCGCGGGGACCGAGCACGGCCTCACGCTGGTAGAGATGCTCGTCGCGCTCACGATCACCGGAATACTGGCCGCGGCCCTGACCTCGCTTCTGGTCGGCCAGAGTCGCTTCTACGATCGCACGGACGACCAGCTCGGCGCGGAGCAGGTCGCACAGGCGACCTTCGACCTGTTCTCGACCGAAGTGCGCATGGTGGGCAGGGGAGACCTGCTGGTGGCGAAACCCGACTCAGTTTCGTTCCGGTTCAATATCGTGCGCGCCATCGTTTGCGACTCGACGGGCGCCGACGAAGCGACCCTCTATGTCATGGACCGCACGCTCAACGCCAACGTCACGGGCCTGTTCGTCGGTATCGCGGCTTCGGATCCCTACGAAGACGCGTTCGAATTCGAGGATACCTGGAACCCGACCCCAACGGCGACAGGGGCAGGCCCCAAGGCGGACTGTGTGGCTTCAGGCGCTCCCGCGACGGCCCCGAACTCGGATTACATGCGGATCTCGGGCTGGGGCGCGCGCTTCACGGATGGAGTACCCGAGCGCGGGGCTTTGGTACGCGGCTATGGTCGCCTGACCTACCGCTGGGCCCCCTCGACGTTTTTCGCGTCGCGTACGGCTCTGTGGCGCGGAACACAGGAACTGGTCGGACCGTTCACCAACACGGCCGCCTTCTCCTATGTGATGAGCGACGGGAGCGTACGATCGAACGTCGGAATGGGATCCCCGCTGGACTCGGTGGTGGCCGTTCGCCTGACGGCCACCGCGACCGGTGAGGGCAACAACCCCTACGGCGTCAGCCGACCCATGGCCTTCGACGTGCCCTTCCGGAACTAGACCCTTCCGGGACTAGATTTCCTCCATCCAGCTGCCGGGGACGGGAGCCAGGCCCGTGAGCTTCTGGTTCTTCCGCAGCTGCTCCATGGACCGTTCGACATTGCACGAGTTGTACTGGAAGGTTTTGTTTCCGTTACCGAGGTCCGAGTCACCTACCGACTCGCCAAGCAGCAGGTTGAGGCCGGAGATCGTCGCACCCTCGACCGTGTTGGCGCCACCGCTGACGAAGGCGCCACCGACCAGAATCACGCCTTCCCAGCTGAAGCTGCCGTTCAGGTCCAGGTCCCCCCTGACGATGAGCATCCCGCGCCCCGATTTACCAGCGTTCACGGCGACGTCTCCGTCCATGTAGATCACGGGGAATTCAGAGGCCGGCAGGGTGGCGAAGTTCGGCCAGGTATCCGACCCGATATCGTAATCCTTGTAGGAGTCCTCAGTGGTGAGGTACTCCCAGTCGATTCCGGTTTTCCGCAACAGCGTCAGGCCGTCTTCCGCGTCGTCGATGTCGGGGGTGCCGTTCGGCACGGAGGATCCACCTACCTGATCGTAGCCGGCCGGCGGCGTAGCAACGCCCGCGACATCGGGTCCGGCACCGGTGGGGCAAAACGCGTTCGTCGGCGCATCGTCCACGCCATCGATCGTTCCCGAACCACCGTTCTTGTGCAGTCCGGTTCCGGAGGCGATGGCAGC
>JARFPW010000168.1 GCA_029288095.1 Gemmatimonadota bacterium | reverse complement strand
GCCCCCCGAGCTCGACACCCAGAAGTACTCGTCGGCAGCGTCAGATGTGTATAAGAGACAGCGCATGTGCTGCATCCCGTCGGCGAACAACCACTTGCCGGGGTGGAGGAACGGGTCGCGGAGGCGCACGCGGCCCTCGGGGTCGAGGTACTCGTCCTCATCGTCCCGGCCGCCATCGCCGCGAGTTGCGCGTTCATGCTGCCGGTCGCCACTCCGCCCCACGCCGTGGTCTTCGGCTCGGAGCGCATCACCGTGCCACAAATGGCTCGCGCCGGCGTATGGCTCAACATCATCGGCCTCGCGCTCAACACGCTGGTCACCTACGCCGTCGTGGTGCCCGTACTGCTAGGTTAATCCCATGGACCCAATCAACGAAGTTCGGGACGTCGCTCGCGAGCACCTTGGAGTGGTGCGCCGCGAGCTCACCCGACCGTGGGACGAAGGAAGCTCGCTGCCGGGCGCTGAAACGGGTCGGCGCCTCGGACTCGCGCTGACGCTCTCGGCGCTCGTGGTGGGCGCGGGTCTGGCGCTCTACGCCATCTTCGGCGGCGACTGACTCCGTGGCCGGCAAGCCGCTCATCGCTTGCGGCGTCCAGTTCGACTGCAAGCTCGCCGACGCTGGTGCCAATACCGAGTTCGTGTGCGGTGAGCTGGCCGAGACCTCCGCCGCGCACGGCTCCCGGCTGGTGGTGTTCCCGGAGGCAGCGCTCACCGGGTACGTATTCGAGACTGCGGACGAAGCCGCCGACGCCGCAATTATCGCTGACGGACCCGAGCTGGCCGCGATCGCCCGGGCCTGTCGGGCCGCCTCCACCTGGACGGTGGTCGGCGCGATCGAGCGGGACGAGGACGGGCGCGTATTCAACGCCGCCTTCCTCGTCGGTCCGGGCGGAATCGAGGGCCGCTACCGCAAGGTGCATACGTTGTGCCTCGGGGTGGACAGGTTTGCCGGGCGGGGCGACGCGTTTCGCGTCTGGGACCTTCCGATCGGTCGGATCGGCCTCAACATCTGCTACGACGGCACGTTTCCGGAATCTGCCCGCACACTGAAGCTGCTCGGTGCCCAGCTCATCGTTCTGCCCACCAACTGGCCGATGCTGAACATGAAGCGGGAACAGACGCAGGTGCGGGCCTACGAAAACCACGTCTACTACTTCGCGGTCAACCGGGTCGGGGAAGAGAGGGGCACAGTGTTCCCCGGTGGCAGCCTGGCCGCAGGCCCGCGGGGAGAGCTAATCGCTGAAGGTGGAGACGGCCCGGAGCGGATCGTCGTGGAATTCGATATGCCCGCAAGCGACCGGAACCGGGTGGTCCTCGCCCCGGGCGACTACGAGTTCGACTATGTGGCGGATCGACGTCCGGACACGTATCGGCCGGTCACCAATCAGCCGCCGTCGGGCGAGCCGACCGGCTCGGTGGAGCCGAAGGCCTGAAAGACCTCGGCTTCCACCGGCTGTTCAATCGCGGGCACTTCCGCGATCTCTGAAGCGCCGACCGCTGTCGCAACGCTGGAACCTGCCGCCACCAGTATCCCTAAGAGCAATAGCATCCCTGCCAGCTCCTTCACCTCACCCCACAACATGATTCCCCATCCCTTCAGCACTCGGTCCCTCGTTTCTTCGTTCCGGTCGTACTCCAGTACACTTGATTGGACAACGAATTCGTCCAAACGGTTGCAGGACACTACGAGGGGTATCCGCGTGCGGTTTCATAGTTGCCGACCGGGGCCCGCGGGCGGAGATTGAGGCACGATCCGCCGACTCCTGGAGGCGTTCCTCATAGAATCCTCGCGAAGCCGTCAGATACGTCTGCTTCTGCTCTCGCTCGCCATCCTGGCCCTGGCGCCAGGAGCGTCCCTGCTCGCTCAGGACGTGGTCACGCCGGACGACCCCGCGACCGAGACGATTCGGGTGTTCATCGACTGCCAGACTCGCTGCGACCGCGACCACTTTCGGCGGGAAATCGAGTACGTGGATTACGTGCGCGACCAACAGGACGCGGACGTCCATGTACTGATCACCCGGCAACGCACCGGTGCCGGCGGCAGTCGCTACGACCTGGAGTTCATCGGACGGCGCCGGTTCGCCGGGACCGCCGACACGCTTCGCTACGTTTCCGGCGATCGGGACACGGATCAGGAGGTCCGGGAGGGGCTCACGCAGACGCTCGCCCTGGGGCTCGTGAGGTTCGTTGCGACCAGCGCCGCCGGGCCGCGGCTGCGGGTCGAATACGAGGTGCCGGAGGAGGGGGGAGAGCAGACCGAGACCACCGACGATCCCTGGAATTTCTGGGTATTCCGCGTGGGGGTGAACGCTTTCCTCAACGGCGAGAGCTCCTCGCGCTTTCTGGATCTGTTCGGCAGCGCCAGCGCCAACCGGATCACGGATGCGTCGAAGCTCCGGCTAAGTATCGACGGCTCCTATTCGGAGAGCCAGTTCGATATCGACGAAACGGAAACCGTCATCAGTGTTCGTCGCAGCTACGGCGGCCGCGCGCTGTTCGTCCTGAGCCTGAGTCCGCACTGGTCCGCGGGAATCCAGAGCAGGGTGTCGAGCTCTACGTTCCGCAATTTCGATTTGTCGCTGCGGGTGACGCCCGCCCTCGAGTACAACGTGTTCCCGTACTCGGAATCGACCCGGCGGGAATTCCGCTTCCTGTACTCCGTGGGACTGGCGTACTTCGACTATTCGGAGGAGACGATCTTCAACGAAGTCGTCGAGAGTCTCCCGGAACACAGCCTCGAAGTGGCCTACGAAGTCACGCAGCCATGGGGATCCGCCGACCTGACGCTCATCGCCTCGCAGTTTCTCAGCGATCTGTCGAAGAACCGCGTGACCCTTCGTGGAGACCTAGACCTGCGGGTGTTTCGCGGACTTACGCTCAACCTCGGCGGCAGGGTGGCTCACATCGCCGATCAGCTCAACCTCCCGAAGGGTGACCTGACCGACGAGGACATCCTGCTCCAGGAGCGAGAGCGGGCCACGTCGTTCAGCTATTTCGCGTCGATCGGCCTCGGATTCACGTTCGGTTCGGTGTTCAGCAACGTCGTGAATCCACGCTTCGGGCGGTAAGCCGGCCCCGGCCCCTAGAAGCTGACCTTGGTGATCCTCCCGCCCGGACCGACAATCCAGCCAGCGTCGGCTGAGGCAAAACCGATCCCCCAGTAGGCTGCGTCGTCCAGCGGAAGCCAGGTGCGCGCTCCATCCGCTGAATACTCGGCCCCGTTCGGCGACACGATGACCATCGTGGCGGGAAACGTGCCGGGCACCCAGGCGCCTCCGAAGATCGCGCCGGAAAGTGACGGCTCCCCCGCGATCGTCCAGCTCTCTCCGCCATCGCTCGTGACGGCAACACGCGGCGACGGTTCCGCGTCGGCAGCGAGGTCGCCACCGAATGCAACGCCGATGGTCGAATTGCGGAAGGAAATCGAGAACAACCCGCCAGCGCTGGCGCCACGAATCGGCGACACGACGGCGCGCCAACTCTTCCCGTAGTCCTCTGTCAACAGGACGCGCGCAGGATCCGCCGCCCCCGTGCTGATCCAGCCGCGGCCCCCCTCACCTACGACGAGACAGGTGCCGCTCGCCGCGAATCCGCCTTCGCCTTCCGTCGCGGCCGGCAGCCTGTCCTCCGGTACGCGCGTCCAGGTCTCTCCGCCGTTCTCCGTGCGCATGATGCGCAGCCCGCCGTCGACCTCGTCACCGTACAGCGCGCCTCGCTTTTCGTCCCAGAAGTCCAAACAATCGTAAAAGCCGTCCGGCTCGGGGTTCGTCCACTGGAGCGTCCAGGTCGCCCCGGCGTCACTGGTGTGAAAGACGTTCGACAACTCACCCGGGCCGGCCGACAACAGCCAGGCCTCGGTGGCGGACTCCGCGTGAACATCACGGAATCCGAGGCTGTCGGCGCCGGGCACGACGGCCGTTTCCCAGGTGGCTCCACCGTCGGTGGTTCGTGAGTAGGTCCCACGGTGGCCGCTGACCCACACCACGTCGTCACTGACCGGGCTCACCGCCTGCAACAACGCCTCCGTACCGCTTTCCTGCATTTCGAGCACCGGCGTTCCGATGGGCCGTGAGTCGAGATTACGGTCCACGTACACCGCGTCTCCCGTATCCGCGCCGGCGCCGCCATATCCGCCACACGCAGCGGCGATTGCTGCCGCCACGCCCATCAGAAGGACGCGAAGACTCGACTCAGCCGGCCGCCGCATACAACCCCGCTACGGCATCCCAATTCACGATATTCCAGAACGCCGCTATATAGTCCGGTCGACGGTTCTGGTAGTTGAGGTAGTACGCGTGCTCCCAGACATCGAGCCCGAGAAGCGGGGTCAGACCCTCCATCAGCGGACTATCCTGGTTGGCCGTCGAATAGACCTTCAGACCACCTTCGCTCGACGACGCCAGCCAGGCCCAACCCGAGCCGAAACGAGTTGCCGCCGCGCCGGAGAACTTGTCGCGAAACGCGTCGAAGGATCCACAACAGGCGTCGATCGCGGCGGCGAGGTCGCCGGTCGGAGCGGAGGCTCCGCCGGGGGCGATCACCTGCCAGAACAGCGCATGGTTCACGAACCCGCCGCCATTGTTCCGCACCGCGCCGCGGATTTCGGCCGGCAGTGAATCGATGGAGTGCAGCAAGCTCTCCGCCGAGCTGCCATGGAGGTCATCATGGCCCTCGAGCGCGGCGTTCAGTTTGCTCGTGTAGCCCGCGTGGTGCTTCGAATGGTGGATTTCCATTGTCCGCGCATCGATGTGCGGCTCCAGCGCGTCGTACGCGAAGCCAAGCTCGGGGAGTTGGAACGGATAGGGCATGCTGTATCTCCTTCACAGGTGGTTTCGACGGGGCCAAACTGCTGCCGCCAACGTGTTCCAGGGAGGTCTGCGCCACAAGTCTACACACCCGCTGCAGCGCGGTCGCAAACAGTGGCCCGAACGCCCGTTCAACGGTAGGATAATAGGCTCAGTGGGCGCCGATTCAAGGCGTTCCATCGCGAACGAAATTGCCCCGTCACGGAGTGAATACGAATGCCTGCCGATGCACCTGTCGGACGAACTGTCGAGGGAGATCACCGACCCCCTGCTCCGGTGAATGAGCCGGTGCTCGATTATGCGCCAGGTTCCCGCGAGCGGGCGGAGCTCAAGGCGAGGCTGGAGGACATGAAGTCCGAGGTCGTCGAGATCCCCCTGGTGATCGATGGCAAAGACGTACATACGGGTAACGTCTCCGAAGTTTACATGCCGCATAACCACGGCCACGTGCTCGCGCGCTATCACATGGCGGGTCCGGAAGAGACGAAGCGGGCGATCGAGAGCTGCATGGATGCGCGGGCGGATTGGGCGGGCTGGAGCTGGCGGGATCGAGCGGCCGTGTTCCTGCGCGCCGCCGACCTGCTCGCCGGACCATGGCGGCAGACGGTGAACGCCGCGACGATGCTGGGACAGAGCAAGACATGCCACCAGGCGGAGATTGACGCCGCTTGTGAATCGATCGATTTCTGGCGGTTCAACGTCCATTACGGGCGGGAATTGCAGGCGCAGCAGCCGATCAGTTCGCCTGGCGTGTGGAACATGACGGATTATCGTCCGCTGGAAGGCTTCGTCTACGCGATCTCGCCGTTCAACTTCACGGCGATCGGCACGAACCTGTGTTCGGCACCCGCGCTGATGGGCAACGTCGTGGTCTGGAAGCCGGCCCATACCTCGCTTCTTTCCTCGTATTACAACATGCGTCTGCTCCAGGCAGCCGGATTACCTGCCGGCGTGATCAACTTCGTGGCCGGCCAGGCCCGGAAAATCAGTGAAGTACTGCTCGCCAGCCCGCACCTGGCAGGCATTCACTTCACCGGGTCCACAGGCGTGTTCCAGTCTTTGTGGAAGCAGGTTGCCGACAATCTGGAGAACTATGGGACGTATCCTCGCCTCGTCGGCGAGACGGGGGGCAAGGATTTTGTCCTGGCGCACGAGAGCTCCAACCCGCGGCAGGTCGCGACGGCGCTGGTGCGCGGCGCCTTCGAATACCAGGGGCAGAAATGCAGTGCCGCCTCGCGCGCCTACGTCCCCGAAGGCATGTGGCCGGCGGTTCGCGACACGATGGAGGCCCAGCTCGACGAAATCGAGATGGGGGACCCGTGCGACTTCGGGAACTACGTCGCCGCGATAATCGACGAGCCGGCCTACAGGACGATCACTGACTACATCGATCAGGCAAAGGCGTCGCCCGACGCAGACGTGATCATCGGCGGCGGATACTCCGACGAGACGGGCTGGTTCGTCGAACCGACCGTCATCCTGGCGAAGGATCCCAAATTCACCACGATGTGCGAGGAGATCTTCGGTCCCGTACTCACGGTGTACGCTTACCCGGAGGATCAGTGGGCGGAGACGGTGAAGCTCGTGGACACGACGTCGCCGTACGCGCTCACCGGTGCGGTATTCGCCTCGGATCGGGGAGCGGTCCGAGATGCGCTGGCGGGCCTCCGCGACGCGGCCGGCAACTTCTACATCAATGACAAGCCCACCGGCGCGGTCGTCGGTCAGCAGCCGTTCGGCGGTGCGCGGGCCAGCGGCACGAACGACAAGGCCGGTTCATACCTGAATCTGTTGCGCTGGGTGTCGCCCCGGACCGTGAAGGAGACCTTTGATCCGCCTTCGGACTACCGTTATCCATTCCTTGGCTCGGACCGGAAACTGAACGAACTCAAGGACGAACTGCGCGATCGGTTCGGTGACAGAGCCGGCGACATCCGCGAGCAGTTGGGCGGATTGAGCGGTTCGCTGAAGGACCAGTTGAGCCGACTGCTCGACCGGGCGGAGCACGAAAAAGCCGAACAGCCAGCGACGGAGGAAGCCTGAGATGGCCCGGTTTACCGACGAAGAGCTGATGCGGAAGGTGCAGGAGGGATTCATCGTCGAATCCGACTCCGACATGACAGAGACGTACAAGAAGGCCCTGATCATCCAGCTCACCGTTCAAGGCGACACGGAGCTCATGAGCGCACCGGCCTACTACATGGCGGCCAAGGACGCTCCGTCGACCAATACGATGGTCTCGGCGACCGCGATCATCCAGGACGAACTGGGCCACGCCAACATTGCCTACCGATTGCTGGCGGACCTCGGTGAGGACCCGGAGGCGCTCGTCTACGACCGCGCCCCCAACCGGTTCAAGAATCCCTTCGGATTCGATCAGCCGCTCGCGAACTGGGCGGAGCTCGTGACCGCAAACGGCCTGTACGATCGCGCCGGGATCACCCTGCTGAGCGACGTCCACCGGCACACCTCCTATGGCCCTCTGAAGCGGGCACTCGCCAAGGTCGGGATGGAGGAGAATTTCCATCTGCGTCACGGGGAGGTCTGGATGCGCCGACTCGCCGAGGCAGGTGGGGAAGGCAAGGACCTCGTTCAGCGAGCCGTCGACTGGATGTTTCCGATGGGTGTCGAGTGGTTCGGAATGCCGGACGACAAGAAGCGTCACAACGCGCAGCTGGACTTCAAGCTAAAGGGAATGACCAACGACCAGTTGCGGGCGACCTGGTTGAAGGCGGTCGTCCCGCTGTGCGAGCAACTCGGTATCGACGTTCCCGCGCACACGGATCCTGAATCGGGAGAGGTGGAACTGGAGTATGAGTTCCCGTGCGAATGGGACGCGGATGACCGGGTGTGGCTGCATGACACGCCGATCACGTGGGACGAGGTGTGGGAGCGCTGGAAGGCTCGCGGACCGATGAACGAGGAATTCGTCGAGTCGGTGCGCCGCAGCCGGGCGGCGACAGAGAAACTGCTTGCCGCATGACCGACCTGGTGAAGATCCGTCGCGGCCCCCGGGCCGATGCCGGTTACGAGTCACCTCGCGAGCACGGGATGAACTTCGCTGCCGTGCTGGCCGAAACCATCGGTCGGCATCCGGACCTGGAGTTGGAGATCCCAAGCTGGGACACGCCGCCGGCGTCCATTGATGAGGCAGTGTGGCGGGCGCTGCATGAGGTGCCCGACCCCGAGTTCCCGATTTCGCTTCCCGATCTCGGCCTCGTCTACGGCGTCTGCGTAGAAGGCACCACCGCACGGGTGACCGTCAGCTTCACCGCGTCGGCCTGTCCGTGCGTGGAGTTCATCAAGTGGGACATCCGCGACCGCCTGTTGCAGGAGGAAGGCATCGAGGCCGTCGAGGTCGACGTTACGTGGGATCCGCCATGGACGGCGGACCGGATCACTCCGCGGGGTCGTCGGGCGCTTCGCAGGGCTGGCGTCTCGGTATGATCGTGCGTGGCCGGGTCATCAAGGAGATACAGACATGGGGCGGCTGAGCGGCGAGAAGCTGTACGAAATATTCGCTCGCCAGAAGCGCGAGGATCGGTTCGAGCACGTCGGCACGGTTCAGGCGCCGGGTCCGGAGTTGGCCCGCGTCTACGCCTGGCAGACGTACGACGAAGCGAAGTGGTTCGAGATGATCGTCGCTTCGCGCGATGCCTTCCACGCGGTGAATCGGGATGAGAGTCCGTTCACACTTCACCCGACGGAGATCTCATGACTCCGCAGAATCCCGATACCTGGAAAACCGCCTCCGACGTGCCCGAAGCGATCCGGGAACCGCTCGGCAGGCTTCTGCTCTCCCTGGCCGACAACAAACGCCTGCTCGGGATGCGCTACTCGGAGTGGATCCTCGGGGCGCCGACCCTGGAAGCGGGCATCGCCTGCTCTGCCATGGCACAGGACGAATGGGGGCATGGCCGGATTCTGTACGCCATGCTGAAGGACTTCGGCTATGACCCGGGTGCCCTGGAGCACGAACGCGAAGCCGCCGAGTACCTGAATTCCGAGTTGCTCGATTCGCCTCCCAATGACTGGCCCACGATGCTGGCCCTGAACGCGTTGCTCGACACGGCGTTGACGGTCCAGTGCGAGGCGCTCACCGAGAGCCGGTTTGCGCCGCTCCACTACAAGGTCCGCAAGCTGCTCGATGAGGAGAGGTTTCACTTCGAGCATGCTCGTGGCTGGACGGCCCGTCTCGCGGAAACCGACGCGGGCCGGACAGCGCTCGCCGATGCGTTCACAGTTGGCGCCGGGCCGGTCCTCCGCTGGTTCGGAAGCGCCGGCGGGGACATCGGTTCCGTTCTGGCGACGGAGGGTGTCGTGGATGGTGACCCGGATGCGTTGCGAAAGCGTTGGTTTGATCGGGTGCGGCCGTTGCTCGATCAGGTAGGAGCCTCCGTGCCCCCGTCGGCTGACCTCGGATGGTCCGACTGGGACGATGGCCGGCGCCGCACGGGGGCGGGTGGGCCGGATTCGGATACCCTGGCGAGGGTCCGCGGTGACAAAAACCGCGCGATGCTGATGGATTGATGGCCTCCGATGGCGCCCGCCGTTCAGGCGACCTGTCTCGCCCGCTCACCACCGACGTCATCCCGGAAGCGGTTGAGTGTCCGTTCTGTGGAGGATCGGAGACCGAGCAGTTTTCCGTATTCGGTTCGGCGCTATCCGTGAGCCAGTATTATTGTCGACCGTGCCGGACCGTATTCGAGTGGATGAAATGGCGGTGAGCTGACCCCCCACGGGGCCCTTCTTCTGAGGAGCAAAACGCATGAAGACTCTCCAGAACATACTCTCGTCCAAGGGCAACCAGATCTTCTCCATCGGACCCGCCGATAGCGTATTCGATGCGCTGGAGGAGATGGCGCAGCGGGAAGTCGGCGCTCTGATCGTCCTGGATGGCGGCAAGGTCGTGGGGATCTTTTCGGAACGCGACTACGCCCGGAAGATCATCCTGGTCGGCAAGTCGTCTCGCGAGACTCCCGTCAGCGAGATCATGACGAGCCGCGTCGTGTGCGCCCGCGCGGATCTGACTCTGGAGGAATGTCTCGCCCTGATGACGGACAAGCGCATACGGCACTTGCCCGTCCTGCAGGACGACGACCTCATCGGCGTCGTATCGATCGGCGATCTCGTCAAAGGAATCATCGACGAGCAGCGCTTTCGGATCAGCCAGCTCGAGAGCTACATCTCGGGCTGATCCACCTTGCTCTAGTCGGTCGCCACCGGCTCTTTCGGTCCCGGCTCCATGTTCTCGTTCAGGAAGCTCGTAAGCAGCTCGTACAGATGTCGTCTCGTACCCTGCCCCTCGAAGATGCCGTGTGAGCGGTTCGGGTAGACCATCAGGTCGAACTGCTTGTTGTACCTGACGAGCTCGTTGACGAGCGCTTCCGTATTCTGGTAGTGAACGTTGTCGTCACCCGACCCGTGCACGACCAGAAGATTGCCCTCGAGCTGGCCTGCGAACGTCAGCGGGGCGCTCTGCTCGTACCCCTCAGCATTGTCGTCCGGCAGGCCCATGTAACGCTCGGTGTAAATCGTGTCGTAGAACTTCTCGTGCGTCACCGGCGCCACGGCCATCCCGGTGCTGTAAAGGTCCGGATACCGGAACAACACGTTGAGCGTGTAGGTAGCGCCGCCGCTCCATCCCCAGGCGCCGATACGCGCCGGATCGATGTAGCTCCGCTCCGCGAGCAGCTGTCGCACCGCCCCGGACTGATCGGCCGAACTGATCTGCCCGTATTGGCCGTAGATCGCCTTGCGGAACGCCCGTCCCTTAGGCGCCGGCGTTCCCCGATTGTCGATCGTGGCGACGATGTAGCCCTGCTGGGTCAGCATCGTATGCCACAGATAATTGAACCCGCCCCAGACATCCCGTGCCGTTTGACCCGCGGGACCCGTGTAGCCGTAGACGAGCATCGGATAGCGCTGGCCGTCCTCGAAGTTCGGCGGGCGCATCATCCATCCGTCAAGCTCGA
>JARFPW010000030.1 GCA_029288095.1 Gemmatimonadota bacterium | reverse complement strand
CGGATACAACGTCGAGTGGTCGCAGGAACTGCTGGTCAGGGAATCGTTGATGGAGTACGCCAAGGCGGCGTACCTGATCGAGATCCTCAAGACGACGCGGGCGTTCGGCGTGTTCCCGACGGATCACGGGCTGGACACCGTATTCGACATCAGCGTCGGCTATGACCTGGAGGGCATCCGCGGGGACAAAGTGACCGGGTTCATCCGCGGAATGAAGAACCCGGCGTCGCTGTTTGACGAGCTGCGGGCGCAACTCCCCGCCGACCTGTCGTCCTACCGGGACCTGGATCTGCCGCCGTTCATCTCGGATTGCGTGACCCTGTCGACGTTCCACGGCTGCCCGGCCGACCAGATCGAGGGAATCTCGCGGTATCTGCTCGAGGACCTCGGCCTCCACACGATCGTCAAACTCAACCCGACGCTTCTCGGCTTCGACAGGGTACGTGAGTTGCTCGTCGATGAACTGGGCTACGCGCACCTGTCCCTGCGGCGGGAGGCATTCGACGTCGATCTCCAGTACGACGACGGGTTGGAAATCCTTCGGCGGCTTCGTCCCGTGGCGGAGAGCGTCGGATCGACGATCGGCGCCAAGTTCACGAATACGCTGGTCGTCGAGAACGATCCCGGAATCTTCCCCACTCAGTCCGACGACTACATGTACGTATCGGGCCCTCCGCTTCACGTAATCTCGATGAACCTGATGCAGAGATTCCGCGAGGATCTCGGGTTCGAGTTCCCCGTGTCGTTCTCCGCCGGCATCGACGTGAAGAACTTCCCGGCGGCCGTAGCGTGCGGGATGGTCCCGGTCACGACGTGCACGGACCTGCTCCGCCAGGGTGGGTTCGGGCGGCTGCCCGGCTACCTGCGTGCGCTGGGTAACGAGATGACGAAAGTGGGCGCCGCGACCCGAGCCGATTTCGTGCTGGACGCGCATGGCCATCGGGAGGCGGCCGTGGCCGCCGCGAGCGAACGAGGCCTGGAGGGAGCGGCCGCCGAACTGCACGCGACACGCGTCGCGGGCCGGCTCAACGGGCGGGATATCGTGCCG
The DNA here is from genome assembly GCA_029288095.1 of Gemmatimonadota bacterium. Classification (GTDB taxonomy): domain Bacteria; phylum Gemmatimonadota; class Gemmatimonadetes; order Palauibacterales; family Palauibacteraceae; genus JARFPW01. The sequence goes on along the minus strand of JARFPW010000030.1, from coordinate 2,211 downwards.
GCGCTGGCCGCGAACCAGCGCTACCACGCTTCCGCCAACGCGAAGACGCCGAAGCAGATCGAGAGCACTCTCGCCCTGTACGACTGCATCAATTGCGATCTCTGCATCACGGCGTGCCCGAATGACGCCATTTTCGCCTACGACGCGACGCCCGTGGACGCCGACACTCGCCGGCTGCGGATTGGAGCCGAGGGCGTGATCGATCTGGGCGACGGCGGGGGCTTCAAGGTCGAGACGGCGCACCAGCTGGCCGTGTTCGAGGCGGCCTGCAACGAATGCTCCAACTGCGAGGTGTACTGTCCGGAGCATGGCGCCCCGTTCGTCGTGAAAGAGCAGGTGTTTCTCAGCGGGGAGGCGTTCGCGCGCGAAGACGCGGATGGCTTCCACTTCGACGGCGACACGCTGTTCGGGCGCCTCAACGGGCATCAGCTGGAATTGCGCAGACCGGCCGGGAGCGACGCCGTCGTAGCGACCGACGGCGTCGAGTTCGAACTGGATTGGGCGAGCCTGGTGGTGACCGGGGCCCGCTCGGCGGCCGCGAGAGCGATCGAGCGCGATACGGCCGACCTGTGGCGCATGAAGACGGTGTGGGAAGCGGTGTTCCATGCGGCCGCACCGAATCCGGTACGTCCATCGGGCAGCGGGCTGGATCCGTGACCATGCGGCGACGGTTCATCAACCTGAGGATCCCGGCGGGCGGCTCCGAAACCGGACCCGCCGAGCTGCTGGTCGAGGACGGTCGATTCGTGGCCGTCGAGGCTCCCGGGTCCGCGGCCACCGAGTCCGCTGAGGAGACGATCGATCTCGGCGGCCGTCTCGTGCTGCCGGGGGTGATCGACGGGCACGTGCACTTCGACGACCCGGGCTTCACCCACCGCGAGAACTTCGAAACGGGCACACGGGCCGCTGCCGCCGGTGGCGTGACCTGCATCGTCGACATGCCCTGTACGTCGCTTCCCCCCGTCACTTCGCGTGCGAACCTCCAGGCGAAGCTGGCGGTCATCGAGCCGAAGGCCCGGGTGGACTTTCTGCTGTGGGGGGGAGCCTCCGAGAACGCCCTGGAAGATCCGGACTGGCGCCGCAACCTCGAGGACATTGCCGCCGAAGGGGTCGGGTCCATCAAGGTGTACATGCTCTCCGGCATGGACACGTTTCGCGATCTCGGCCGTGACCAGCTCACCGAAATCCTGCGTGAGACGGCGAGGCTTGGAGTGCCGGTCGGGGTGCATGCTGAGGACCGCGACATGGTCCACGCGCTGACCACGCGGCTGCAGGCGGAGGGCCGCGAAGATCCGCTCGACTATGCGGCTTCACGACCTCCCGAGGCGGAAATTTCGGCGGTGCGCACGATGTGCGAACTGGCTGTGGAGACGGGCGCGCGGGTGCACATCGTCCATCTCGCCACGGGTCGAGCGCTGGATGTGCTGACGGAATTCCGGGAAGACGGCGCCGCGGTGAGCGCGGAAACGTGCCCGCAGTACCTCGCCTTCACCGATGAGGACTTGTGTTCGCTCGGAGCGCTGCTGAAGACAGCGCCGGTCGTGAAATCCGCGGCGGATCGCGATCGCCTGTGGGAAGGACTGGCAGCCGGTGAGCTGGCCTACGTCGCGACGGATCACGCGGCCGGCCAGTGGCCGGAGGAAAAGCACACGGGTTCCATCTGGACGGACTACGGCGGGGTGCCCCTGGTCGAACTCTCGCTGCCCTATCTCCTCTCCGAGGGTGTGGCGAAGGGCCGTATCACCCTCGAGCGGTTGACTGAAATCACGGCTTCGGCACCTGCCCGGTTTTTTGGCGTCGAAAGGCGAAAGGGCCGGATCGCGCCTGGCCTGGACGCCGACCTCGTGGTGCTCGATGAGGACGAAACATGGACCGTACGCCCCGATGACCTCCACAATCTGAACCGGTACAGTCCGTTCGACGGTCGCAGTTTCCGCGGACGCGTGCGGGCCACATATGTGCGTGGTGAGCCGGTGTATGTCCGTGCGGACGACGGAACGGAGACCTTCGGCGCAGCGGGGTACGGTCGGCGGGTTCGCAGGGAGACCCCCGTTTCATGACCACGATCCTCGGCAACGGCGTCGTCGTCACCGGGGGAGCCGGATCCCGGATCATCCCCGACGGTGCCGTAGCCTGGCGGGACGACCGGATCGTCGCCGTTGGTCCGGAAGAGGAACTCCGGGGTGCGCTGCCGGATGCGCAATTCCTCGA
>JARFPW010000357.1 GCA_029288095.1 Gemmatimonadota bacterium | reverse complement strand
CCACCAGATCGATCGCCTTGTCGGGCAGGAATCGGTCACCGATGTACCTGCTGGATAGGCGCACGGCCGCCACGAGAGCCGGATCGGTGATCCGGACACCGTGATGGACCTCGTACTTCTCCTTCAGCCCGCGCATGATGGCCAGTGCCTCGGGCACGGCCGGCTCGCCGACCAACACAGGTTGGAAACGCCGCTCCAGAGCCGGGTCCTTCTCGATGTGCCTGCGGTACTCGTCGAGTGTCGTCGCGCCTACCATGCGCAGCTGGCCTCGCGCCAGGGGTGGCTTGAGCATGTTGCCGGCGTCTACGGCGCCCTCCGCAGCCCCTGCCCCTACCACCGTGTGCAGTTCGTCGAGGAATACGATGTAGCGACCGCCGCTCTCCGTGATTTCCTTCAAGGTGCCCTTGAGTCGCTCCTCGAATTCGCCGCGGAACTTGGCACCGGCCAGCATGGCAGCGATGTCGAGCTGAATGAGACGCTTCTCACGAAGCGACTCCGGCACATCGGCAGCTACGATGCGCTGGGCCAGGCCTTCCACGATCGCCGTCTTTCCGACGCCGGGCTCTCCGATGAGTACGGGGTTGTTCTTGGTGCGCCGCGACAGCACCTGCATGACCCGCCGGATTTCCTGGTCGCGACCGATCACCGGATCCAACTCTCCGCGACGGGCCTGTTCGGTGAGATCGATGCCGAACCTCTCCAGAGCCCGATACTTCTCTTCCGCCTGCGGATCCGTGACACGGTGCGGACCCCGAACCTCCGCCAGTGCTTCGCCCACGGCCTCGGCCGAAGCCCCTGCGGCGGAAAGAATCCTGGAGGTACTGGTCGCGGCCGGACCCGCCAGCGCGAGCAGCAGGTGCTCCGTCGATACGTATTCGTCCCCGAGACGGCGGGCCGCCTCATCCGCTCCGTCGAGAACCTGGTTGAGTTCCCGACTCAGCGTAGGCGATGCACCCGACTGTCGTGGGAGACGCTCGATGTTCTCCGTGACGGCCCGAATCACACCCGACGGCTCGGCCCCGATCTTCTGGAGTATCGGCGTGACGACTCCCTCGTCCTGGTCGAACAGGGCCGCCAGCAGATGCAGATCTTCCACCACGGGGTTCCCGGAGCGTCGGGCGATCTCGGCGGCGTCCTGAAGCGCACGGGCCGCGCGGATGGTCAGGCGGTCGGCGGGGATCATCCTTCGATATCGACCTTGCGACCGGGTTGATCGGCTCGCTTCGGGAGAGCGACCGTCAGCACGCCATCGGCGAGGCGAGCACGTACACCCTCGAGGTCTACATCGGCCGGGACCCGGACTCCGCGGCGAAACCGTCCGAACGACCGCTCGGTCCGTCGGACCTTGTCTCCATCACCGGGCTCGGGCCGCACCCGCTCGCCGGACACGATGACCTGGTCGCCCTCGGTCGTGATGTCGATGGCGTCACGGGTCATGCCCGGAAGATCGAACATGATGGAATACTCGCCTGCCGACTCCACCAGGTCGTATCTGGGGAACCGGGCCCCCGGTTTCGGTGTGAAGGCGCGGACGCCCTCGACCAGCTCGCCCATCAGATCCTGGATCTCCGAGAACGGGCTCCCCAGGTCCTCGCCCTCGCATCCCGTATGCTCTCGCTGTTTGCTGTCGGTCGTCATTCCCTGCCTCCCTGCGCCGTGTTCAGAGACCACCCGGGTATCGGGCGGCCACAGCCACGTATGGGGCAAGGGACGTGCCTCGCAAACCTGCCGTTACGGCAGTTCAGCGCGCCAAAGCCCGGAAGAGGTCCGCCGACCTGGCGGAGGCGCGGAGAATAGCGTTGCCGGTCGGGCGTTAGGCTCGTAGGCTGATCGGGCATGAAACCCGCGCTCGCACGTATTGCCGCTCTCGCGATCGCCCCGACCCTGGTGGTGTTCGGTTGCCGACCGGACACGGCCGGCGTCGACGATCCCATCGCACCCGACATCTATGTCGCGGTGATGGCCGAGCTCGCCGATCTGCGGCGGTTCCCGCCTTCCGGGGACGACCGGGCCGATCGTGACACCCGCGCTGATTCGATGCGCGCTGAGATCCTGCAGGCGCACGGCGTCACGCCGGAGGAGCTCCTGGCCTTCGCCGAGCAGGTGGGCCCCGACCCGGAGCGCATGGAAGTACTCACCGAGCGTATCGCGACACTCACGGATTCGCTGGCCGACCTTCGTGACACGGCAGCGGTGATCGACTCCGCCGAACCGCTGCGGGAGGTAGCCGACGTCACGACAGCGGATACTGCTGCCTCCCGACCCGCCGGCGCGACCCCTCCACGAGGCGAACTGGTCCCGCCCAGTTCTCTCCGAGACCGGCTCGATTCAATGCGCGCGGCCAGGCGTCGCCCCACCGGATGACCTCTGTGTCGGCAGGCGTACGCGCGCTCGGACAGAGGGGCCTGAAGGCTACCCGGTACTTCGGATCGGCAGGCGTGATGGCCTGCGCCACGGTGTACGCGTTGGCCCGGCCTCGCGAGTGGCGCCGCGAGGCCTTCGTGCAGGCAAAGGCCATCGGAATCGACAGTCTCCCGCTCGTGTTGTTCGTGGGCGCACTCAGCGGATCGATCCTGGCTCAGCAGGCCGGCTACCAGTTTACCGATCTCCCGATGTGGATCGTGGGCCAGGCCGTGATTGCCGGAATGCTCACCGAACTCGCTCCGTTGTTGTCGGCGATCATCATGGCCGGTCGTGTTGGGGCCGGTATCGGTGCGGAACTGGGCACGATGAAGGTGACCGACCAGATCGATGCACTCCGGACGCTTGGGCGTGATCCGATCGTCGAGCTCGTCGTCCCACGTGTCGTGGCGGGGGCCGTGGTCATGCTCCCGATCGTGATCTTCGCGAACCTGATTGGCGTGTTGAGCGGCTGGTTCACCTCGATCGCGCTGCTCCCGATGACGACGGCAGAGTACGTGCGCGGCGTACAGTCCTACAACTACGAACCGGCCGTCATCTTCACCCTCATCAAGGCCGTGTGCTTCGGGATCACGATCACGTTCACGGGCTGCTTCGTCGGGTTCAGCGCCGAGGGCGGGGCTGCGGGTGTAGGCCGGACGGCGAGAAACACAGTGGTGGCAATCATCGTCGCGCTGATGGTGCTGGACGTCGTGCTGGCCCCGATCTACAAGGCCGTTTCGTGAGGGGACGGAGCCCTTGATCGAGATCCGTGGTCTGAGGAAGACCCTCAATGAGAAGCGCGTGCTGGACGGCGTCGATCTGGATATCCACGAGGGGACCAGCCTCGTTATCATGGGGCCGTCGGGCACGGGAAAGAGCGTGCTCCTGAAGCACATCGTAGGCCTGTTCGACCCGGACGAGGGCGACATCTGCGTCGAAGGCATGTCCGTGCCCAAAGCCAACGGGAAGCAGATCCGGGAGATTCGCTCCAAGATCAGCTACGTGTTTCAGAACTCTGCGTTGTTCGACTCGATGACCGCCGCCCAGAACATCCAACTCGGACTTCCCGCAGAGCATTGTCGCAAGGTGTACGCCCTGGATGACCCTCTCGTTCTGGAAGCGGTCTCGATGGTGAACATGGGACCGGAAGTCCTCCCGCTGCTGCCGTCCGAACTCTCCGGAGGCATGCAGAAGCGCGTGGCCATCGCGCGGGCCATCGTGGGCCGCCAGAAGTACATTCTGTTCGACGTACCGACGACCGGGCTCGCCCCGGTGAACGCAAACGTGATCAACCGGTTGATCGCTCAGGTTCAGCGCGAGACCGGCTCGACCAGCATCATCGTTACGCATGACGTCGGGTCAGCGTTCTTTCTGGGCGATCGCATCGTATTGCTGTCCGGGGGTAAGGTCCGGGCGTCGGGCACGCCTGGAGAACTCAGGAATTCCGAGGATCCGGTCGTCCAGGAGTTCCTGCATCCGAAGCTTGAAGAGGAGACGGTCGGCGAATGAGAGATCCAGGGTTGCGCAGTCAGCACAGACTCGAGTTGCAGGTCGGGGCCCTGCTGATCCTCGCGTTCATCGCACTGGTCGCCGGAATACTCTGGATCAGCGGAGCCCGCTGGGGTGGCGACGACATTACGCTGTTCGTGGCGACCAGCGATGCCGGTTCAGTTTCGGAAGGCTCGGACGTGATTCTGAGGGGCGTGCCGGTCGGGACTGTGGAAGAGGTGCGACTCGTAGGCGAGGGCGTTGTCATTCGCCTCGCCGCATCCCCCCACGGACGTCTCCCCTCGGATACGCGCGCCGCGATCGAGACGACAGGGTTCATCGGGCAGATGCTGGTGAGTCTCAAGCCCGGAATCGCTCCCGACGATCTGGCTACGGGAGACACGATTGCGGCGGTCATCACGCCCGGATTGACTGGCCTGGCCGACGAGTTGGGCGGACAGGCCACCGACGTACTCGACAGAACCCGTCGCCTGTTGTCGGACAGTCTCATCTCGAGCGTCGGGATGGGAGCCGGGGCGTTCGCCGGCACGATGGGGGAGTTGGAGACGATGCTTGACCGCCAGTCGCGGACGCTGGAGCAGTTGATCGAGAATCTGGCCCGGATGTCGGGGCAACTGAGCGCAGCCACCGAAGGACCGGAACTGGAAACCACTATCGCTAACATCGACAGTCTCGCGGCCCGACTCTCCGCCGCCAGCGAGAATTTCGGCGCCAGTTCCGAGGCGCTGGCCTCGATCCTCCGCAAAATCGATGAGGGAGAGGGATCGATGGGCAAGCTGGTTAACGATCCCGTGCTCCACGACCGCATGTCGGCCGCCATGGAGAACCTCCAGGCAGCCACCGAAGAGATCGCCCTGCTCACCAAGGACGTGCGGGAGCAACCTCAACGCTACCTTGCCGGGATCAAGATCTCAGTGTTTTGAACCCACGACGGGGGGAACGTATGCACCGGTTCGGCATCGCAGTACTCGTGCTGGCTACTCTGGTGGCCGGTGGCTGTGGAGGCGGTGGGCTGGAAGGCACGTACGCTGACGATATGGGCGTCGTGTCCTACGAGTTCATGTCCGGTGGCAAGGTGATGATTACCGGGCCGTTCGGTAACGCGGTCGAACTCAACTACGAGGTGGACGGCGACCGGGTGCTCGTGCGAGCGTCCGAAGGGGCCGCCCAGGTACTTACGATCACGCCCGAGGGCCACCTGGATATCGGACTCGCGGTTCTCAAGAAGCAGGAAGAATAGCGGGAGACGTCTCCGCTACATGCCCGTCGGGTGATCGATGAATTCCCATTCGACCCCGAATCTGTCGGCAAGCGACTCTCCCACTGCCTTCACGCCGAGCGTTTCAGTGGCGTAGTGGCCGGCGTAGATGACGTTCATGCCGTATTCCATTGCCTCGTGGTACGTGTGATGACCGCCCTCTCCAGTCAGCAGCGTATCGAATCCGCCAGCATGGGCCTGCTGGATCATCGACCCTCCCCCTCCGGTCACGATGGCGACCCGCCGCACATGCGGGGGACCGCCGCGCAGCACGAGCGCACTACCCTCACACACCTGCTCCACATCAGACACGAAGTCGTTCAACGGGCGATCGACGACCGCCCACACCCCCGGTTCCACGGTTTTCCAGAGGCCGAACCGCCCTTCGATGGACAACCGAAGCTGCCTGGCAAGCAGCGCGTTGTTCCCCAGGACCGGATGAATATCCAGCGGAAGGTGCGCGCTGTAGAGCGCGATATCGGCAGCTATCAGCGCTCGGACCCTGCGGTATGAGCGTCCCACCAGCGGCAGAGGGTCTCCCCAGAACAGCCCGTGGTGGACCACCAGCAGCTGACCACCCGCCGAGGCTGTTCCTTCGATCGTCGCCAGGCAGGCGTCGGTTGCCACACACACCTTGTCGACAGGCGAACGGCCGTCAACCTGCAAACCGTTGAACGCACCGGGATAGTCCTCGATCTCCGACACCCGCAGCGTCATCTCCAGATGCTCGACGATATCACTCAGGTCAGCCATCGTCCTACTCCCACTCAATCGTGGCCGGCGGTTTCGACGAAATGTCGTAGGCTACCCGATTCACCCCCGGTACTTCGTTGATGATCCGATTCGACATCACGGCCAGTACTTCAGGCGGGAACGGATACCAGTCCGCCGTCATCCCGTCACGGCTCGTCACGGCTCGGAGCGCGACGACATTGTCATACGTCCGCCCATCCCCCATCACCCCAACCGACCGGATCGGCAAAAACACCGCAAATGCTTGCCAGATTTCGTCATACAGTCCCGCATCTCGAATTTCCTCGAGGTATATCGCGTCCACTTCGCGGAGCGTAGCCAGGCGTTCCGCCGTGACTTCGCCGAGTACCCGCACCGCGAGTCCCGGACCGGGGAACGGGTGTCGTCCAATCATGGCCTCGGGCAACCCGAGCTCCCGTCCCACCGCCCTCACTTCATCCTTGAACAACTCGCGCAGCGGCTCGATCAACGCGAACGGCAGATTCGGCCGGAGCCCGCCGACATTGTGGTGAGACTTGATCTTCGCAGAGGGCCCCGTGACAGATGTCGATTCGATAACGTCCGGGTACAGGGTCCCCTGAACCAGAAAGCGGGCATCGCCGCAGCGGGCGGCCGCCTCTTCGAACACGTCGATGAACGTGTGGCCGATGCGGATTCGCTTTTCCTCTGGATCGGTCACCCCCACGAGACGCTCGAGGAACAGCTCCGAGGCGTCAACCACTTCGAGTCGAAATCCGAAGTGGTCGCCGAACACCGCCTCCACGGACTCCCGCTCGCCTTTCCGGAGCAGGCCGGTATCCACGAAGATGCAGGTGAGCCGGTCGCCGACGGCCCGATGCACGAGAGCTGCGGCCACGGACGAATCGACGCCCCCGGACAGGCCACAGATGAGGTCACCCTCAGGAGCGGCGCGCTTCACGCTGTCCACCTGCTCTTCGAGAATGCTCCCGGGTGTCCAGTCCCCCGCACAGTCGCAGACCCGGAACAGAAAATTCGACAGCATCCTCTCACCATCGACCGTATGCGCCACCTCGGGATGGAACTGGACACCGAACAGCGGGGCATCGTCCGCGCGGAAGGCGGCGACGGGCGACGTCGGCGTGCGAGCCAGCACTCGCCAGCCGGACGGTGAAGCTTCGAGCTGGTCTCCGTGGCTCATCCAGACGTTCGTGCCGACGTGCGGCTCGAATCCGGCGAACAGTTCATCAGGCTCGACGATATCGAGCACGGCCCGGCCATACTCCCGATGGGACGAACCGATGACGCGCGCGCCCGCAAGCTGACCAAGGAGCTGCATCCCGTAGCAGATGCCCAGGATAGGCACTCCGAGGGCGAGCAGCGCGGGATCCGCCAGCGGAACCCCATCGTCGTAGACGCTCGCCGGCCCCCCCGAGAGGATGATCCCCGACGGCTTCCAGTCGCGGACCCAGTCCAGCGACTTCGTCGGCGGGTGGATCTCGGAGTACACCCTCTCTTCGCGGATCCGACGCGCGATCAACTGCGTGAACTGCGAGCCGAAGTCGATGATCAGGATCCGGTCCGTCATCAATAGGCCCTGGCGCGCACGACTTCCATCACGGATTCGTCACCACACAGGCACGATGCAGGCGGAACGTGGGACGCCAGATCATCGCCGACGATCACCCGGATCGTCGTCTTCGTTTCTTCCTTCACTCGAGCCTCGCACACCGGGTCACCACACCAGCCGGTGAACACGAATCCGCCTTTCTGCTCGACGACGTCCTTGAACTGCTCGTAGTCCTCGATCCCGGTCGTTGTATTGGCGGCTCGCCGCTGCAGGGCCTCCACATACAGTTCCTGCTGCATGCGCTCCAGCTGGGCCGGGAGCTCCGCCACCAGCTCTGTTCGACCGACCGCCCGCTTCCGGTCCTGTCCTTCCGGAGTGAACCGACGGACCGTCATCACGGATCCGGCCTCTACGTCGCGCGGGCCGATCTCCAGCCGCACGGGCACTCCCTTGCGTTCCCAATCGTAGTACTTCGCGCCCGGGTTCATCCCCTGCCTGTCATCGACCCGGACCCTTATTCCCGCCTCGAGGAGATCCGCCTCGACTTCACGAGCCACGGCGAGCACGGCTGCCTGCTGCTCGTCGTTCTTCCATATAGGAACGATGATCGCCTGAATGGGAGCCAGCCGCGGTGGAAGGATGAGGCCGGTGTCGTCACCGTGGGTCATGATGAGACCGCCGATCAGCCTCGTTGATACGCCCCAGGAGGTGTTGTGAACGTAGGCGTGTTCGCCCTCGACCGTCTGAAAGCGCACGTCGAACGCGCGTGCGAAATTCTCTCCCAGGTAATGGCTCGTACCCGCCTGCAGGGCCTTGTTGTCCTTCATGAGCGCTTCGCAGGCGAACGTGTCGACAGCCCCGGCGAACCGCTCGGCCGCCGTCTTGCGACCCGTGTACACCGGCATCGCCATCCAGTCTTCCATGAACGTGCGGTATATGCCGAGCATGCGGAGCGTCTCTGCTCTGGCGTCTTCCTCATCGACGTGCGCCGTATGGCCCTCCTGCCAGAGGAACTCGGTAGTCCTCAGAAAAGGCCGGGTGCGCATTTCCCACCGCACCACGTTCGTCCACTGATTCAACAGGACGGGGAGGTCCCTATAGGAGTCGATCCAGTCAGCGGCGATCGGCCAGATCACCGCCTCGGAGGTGGGACGCACGACCAGCGGTTCCTCCAGCTCCGCCCCGCCCGCCCGGGTCACCACCGCCGTCTCGGGAGCGAAACCCTCGACGTGCTGTGCCTCGCGATCCAGGGCGGACTGCGGAAGGAACATCGGGAAATACGCGTTCTGGTGTCCGGTCTCCTTGAACATCGAATCGAGGGCCCCCTGCATGAGCTCCCAGATTCTGAAGCCGTAGGGCCGGATTACCATGCATCCGCGCACCTGTGAGTGCGCGGCCAGTTCAGCCTTGTAGACGATCTCGTTGTACCAGGCGGAAAAATCCTCCTCCTGGGTGGTCAGCTTCCTGTCGTCCCCCATGTATTCCGCCCTCTAGTCGTTCATCGGTTTCAGATTCCCGATCGGGACCCGTGCTTCCTCGCCCGAAGAAAGATCCCTGATCAGCACCGCTTCATCCGCTGCCTCGTCGGGGCCGACTACAATTGCGCGCTCGGCTCCCATCTGGTTCGCCACCTTGAACTGCCGTCCCACGCTGCGATCCGCGAAGTCGTATGCCACCCTGCGCCCGGAGTCACGCAACCAGTGGGCGACCTGCAAGCCCAGGGGCCGCTGTTCAGGCGTCACGCAGACCACGAAATCCTGGATCGCCGGAAGCTGTTCCGGTTCCAGTCCGCGGGCGATGAGCAGCTCTCCCAGCACGACGTCTCCCATGCCGAATCCGAGCGCGGGGAGATCGGGGCCGCCGACGGCAGCCAACAAGTCGTCATATCGCCCACCACCACATATCGCGCGGAATTCGCCGGCGCGATCCCACACCTCGAACACCGTGCCCGTGTAGTACGCGAGCCCACGCACAAGCGTCGGATCGAATCGGACGAATCCGCCGAGACCCGTGGCGTCGAGATGTCCGAGCACACGACTCAGCCGGTCCGCGGCGTCTCGGAGTTCCGGACCACCATCGCCGGCCTCCACGCATGCGGAAAGCGATGGATCGGGGTCCGCAGCGAATTCGAAGATCCGATCGGCTGCAGCCTGGGGCACTCCCGCGGCGTCCAGCCGGTCTCGCAGGACGGCCTCGTCTTCCCGGTCCAGGCGATCGATGACGGCGAATACGGCGGCCAGGCTGTCTTCCGCCACTCCAAATTCGTCCAGCACAGCGCCCATCAGCCGCCGGTCCGAAACTCGAGCAACGATGTCGGCTTCACCCAGGCCGAATTCCCGCAGAACGTCTATCGCCGCTGCGATCATCTCTGCATCGGCGAGCTCGCCGGGCTCGCCGACGATGTCCATGTTGAGCTGAAAGTGCTCTCTGAGCCGGCCCTTCTGCGGCCTTTCGTACCGAAACAGCTGCGGCGTCGAATACCAACGAATCGGCTTCGGCAATCCAGCGGCTCGAGCACCTACCATTCGGGCGAACGTCGGGGTCATCTCGGGCCGCAGTGCTACTTCCCGGCCTCCCTGATCGGTGAACCGGTACAGTTGACCGACAATTTCCTCGCCGGACTTGCGGACGTACAGATCCAGAGGCTCGAGAGGAGGCCCGTCATACTCCTCGAACCCGTAGCGCTCCGCCACGCGGCGCCACCCGTCGAGGATGTGCGAGCGAAGGCGCATGTCCGATGGGAAGAAGTCCCTGAAACCCGGGAGGCCGCCTAACGCCATCAGAACCGGTGCCTGGCTAGACGGACGCGGAGCAGTACCGATCGTAAGCGTCTCGCAGATCCGCCGCGATCGCCCCGGCCTCCCGGCCTTCGATCTGGTGCCGCTCGAGCATGAACACGTGCTCCCCGTCTCTGAAGAGCGCGATACACGGGCTCGAGGGCCTGTACCCCGGCATGTGAGATCGCGCTGCCTCCGTGGCCTCGGTCTCCTGCCCGGCGAACACCGTGACGATGCGGTCCGGCTGAACCTCGTGCCCGGTCGCGATGGCGATAGCGGGCCGGGCGTTCGCGGCAGCGCAGCCGCAGACGGAGTTCACCACCAGCAACGAGGTGCCGTCGGCCGTGAGGGCCTCACCGACTGCTTCGGGAGTCAACAACTCCGTGGCGCCGAGGCATACGAGTTCGTCCCGCATCGGACGCACGACCTGTGGATCATAGAGCATGTATCGGGATCTCCTGGTTCATCGACAATTCCGCTGCAAGTCTCGACGGTGTATGCCGCCGCAGGCGGTCAGCATAGCACGCCGTGTAGTTTGGTCAAGCGCTGTCATTTCTTCGCAGGGCGTCCCCCACGGTGTGGCAGGAACCTGTCACCACAACGGTTCCGGCTCCCGCTCGCGCTCGCGCCGTTGCAAGCGCGCGGTCGAAGTCGGGGACGACCTCGATCACGGCTGATCGATCCAGCGCCTCTCGTGCGGCTGATGCGTCCCACCGCCGATCGGACGGCGAGGATGGAGCCACCGTGAACACGGCAGCTTCGACGGCGTCCATCAGCGGGGCGAGCACGGCGGTCCAATCCTTGTCGCCGAGCACGGAAGCAAGCAGAACGATGGGTTCGGGAAGGTCGAACTGCCCCAATACGTTTGCCAGCGCGCCGGCCGCCGCGGGGTTGTGTGCGATGTCGTACACCCATGTGCCGTCCTCCCGGCGCTCCACCTGGAATCGCCCGGGCCACCTGACGGCTCCGACTCCGCGCTGGATGTGCACGTCGTCCAGTGCGCCGCCGGTGAACGCGTCGGTGGCCGCTACCGCGATGGCGGCGTTCGTCGCCTGGTGTGTGCCATGGAGAGGCGTCCGCAGACGCAGCGGTCCCCTGCTCTTCCCGCACCGATAGGTGAAGCTCGTCCCATCGGGGCCGCTTTCGACATTGCCAACCGACATGTCATCGCCAAACCGCAGAACGCGCTCCGCCGACTCGCCTGCCAATTTCCCCAGCACCTCGCCGGCCTCACCGCCGACCGGCCCGATGACGGCTGTCCGGGCAGTCTGAATGATCCCGGCCTTCTCGCGGGCGATGGCAACCAGATCCGTTCCCAGGTACTCGGCGTGATCGTTGGCGATACTCGTCACGACCGCGACGGAGGCGTTCAGCACGTTCGTCGCGTCCAACCGCCCGCCAAGGCCGACTTCCACTACGGCGGTGGTCACGCCGCTTCGTCCGAAGACTTCGAAGGCAAGGGCCGTGGTCGCTTCGAAGAACGTGGCGTCAACTTCGTTGGCCAGCAGCAGGACGTCGCGCGCACACGACTCGAGCAAGTCGCTCTCCGCCGGGTGTCCGTCGATGACGATGCGTTCCGAGAACCCGACAAGGTGGGGCGACGTATAGCGGCCGGTGTGCATACCGGCTGCGCGCAGGATCGAGTCCGCCGTCACTACGACGGACCCCTTCCCGTTGGTTCCGGCGACGTGGATCGCCTCGAGATCGGCCTCGGGATTCCCGAGCGCATCGAGCATGAACTTCATGCGATCCAGACCCCAGTTCACACGCCGTGCGGGCCTGCGGGCGAGGAGCGTGGCGAGTGCGCCCGTCGATGTCGCGCTGGAAGTCAGCACATGTGGGCCAGAAG
>JARFPW010000206.1 GCA_029288095.1 Gemmatimonadota bacterium | reverse complement strand
TCCAACGAGTCGGCCGCCGCGACGAGGCCGTCGTCCAGCGCGATCCCTTCGAGATCGTCCATCCGGCCGAACAGCTCATCTTCCCCCTCGGGGGACAGGGCGATCGGAAACACGATGTGCGACACGCTGGCCGTGTCCGCGGACCGGGCCGTGACATGCATCAGATGAAAGCCCGCTGCCGTCCGCACCGGCTCCGAGATGTCACCTACGTCCAGGTTCACGACCGCCGTGTTGATGGGCTCCACGAGTTGGTCGGGTGTGTACTGGCCGAGCTCGCCACCGTTGGCTCCCGTGGCCGTGTCCGCCGAGAATTCGGCCGCGGCCGCGTCGAATTCGAGACGACCCTCGAGAATCTCCAGGCGCACCGATTCCGCCAGCGCCCTCGCCGATGCCGTATCCGAGCCCGTCGGCACCGTCGACACCGATACCAGCCGAACTACGGCGGTGGCCGGGCGCTCGTAGTCGTCCCGGTGTGTCCGGTAATACGATCGGGCGTCCGACTCCGGTATCTGGATGTCAGCTTCGGACACGACGCCGGCGGGATCCACGGATACATAGGTGATCACGGCCGTCTCATTCTGCGCCTGAAATTCCAGCCACGCCTCCGCATCACTTACCGCGACGCCCGCCAGCAACTGTTGCTCAAACCGACGCCGAGGCAGCTCGTCCCGGTAGTAGTCTTCGATCGCGCGCAGTAACTGCTCGTCGACGCTCGGGTCGGCGAAGAAGGCCTGGTATTTCGCATAGTCGAACTGGCCGTCGGTCTGGAAAGCGGGGTCCCGAGCGAGGTCGGGCGGCGGCGACACGCGGAACGCCTGCGAGATCTCGGCATCGGTCACCTCGATGCCGATCCGCTCGATCTCCTGTTCGATGACGATCAGACGGACCATCTGTTCCCAGGCATCCTGTTCGGCCTGGCGAGTCTCCTCGTCGGTGAGGATACCGCCCTTCTGGGCCCGGGCGCGGGCCAACGAGTTCGTCGAAGCATCGCTCCACCGGGAAAACCGAATCTGCTCCCCATTCACGACGCCGATGACCGGATTGGATCCCGTGACGGCCGAGGTCTCACGACTCTGGATGCCCTCGAACGCGAGCCATGCGGCGAACGCGACGGCAAGAAACACGATCGCATAGCGCGTCTTTTCGCGGATCGTACGCATCATCATA
The DNA here is from genome assembly GCA_029288095.1 of Gemmatimonadota bacterium. Classification (GTDB taxonomy): domain Bacteria; phylum Gemmatimonadota; class Gemmatimonadetes; order Palauibacterales; family Palauibacteraceae; genus JARFPW01. Next base: position 1,767 of record JARFPW010000206.1, on the reverse strand, counting down.
TGCCCGGCACTCCTTACCAGTCCCGTATCGTCATGCGGATCCGCAAACGGACAGATTCCGCCAAAAATCAAGCTTTCCAAGCTATTCCCGGTTCTCGAGAGGGGCAAGTTCGACAGCCGGTCATCGGTTTGACACCCCGGAAACGGGTCGTCTACCTTGAGCTGCATGAATCGAGAGCACAGCGACGACGACGATATTCGCCGGTTCGAGGACCAGTTCAGGCTGAACCCCGGCGGCCTGGTGTTCGCGCGCCTGGCGGATGCCTACCGGAGAGCAGGGGATCCGGGTCGGGCGCTGGAGGTACTCGAAGAGGGCATCAGCCGCCATCCCGACTACGCGACTGCCCACATCGTCCGGGCCCGAACTTATATAGACCTCGGGAAGTCGGGCGACGCCGAGCAGGCGTTTCTTCGTGTGCTCGAACTGGACGGCAGTAATCTCGTCGCCATGCGTGGCCTGGCAGCACTGGCCCGGAACAGGGGAGACCTCGCGGGCGCCCGCATCTGGATCGAGCGGATATCGGGACTCGACGTCGGGACCGCTGCTGAGCCAGTGGTCCCCGAGCCGAGCACCACAGGGGCCGGAACGTCACCCAGCCTGGATCCGCTGCCGCCGACGGAAGAGGAATGGTGGACGCCCGACGCCGAGCCCGAGGGGGCGGAGCCCGGTGCGGAGGGGCCAGCCGGCGCCTGGTGGTTCGAAGACCCGGCGGACGACGCAACTTCCGACGATGGCGACCTGCTGACCCGGACGATGGCCGAACTGTACGAGAAGCAGGGGCTCATCGAGGAAGCCGCCGCCATCTACCGCGAGTTGCTGAACGATCACCCGGACGATGAAGAGCTGCAGGCTTCGCTGGCCAGGCTGGAGGCCAGGCTCGAGACCGCTTCACCGCCTCCGAAGGAGGTCGACGCGCCCACCGAACGGCCGCCGTCAGAAACCCGCAAGCCGCCGGCCGGAGCTCAAATCACCGCGGCCCCGCCGGACGCCGTGTCCGGAAGGAGCGAGGTGTTCCTCGAATGGCTGCGCGGGCTCGGCGAATGACCGACCGTATCGGCGTCCTCCACGGGCCGAATCTGAACACGCTCGGTCAGCGCGAACCCGAGGTGTACGGTGCGACGACGCTGGCCGAGATCGACGACCTGATCGCGGAAGCGGCAAGCGATCACGGGTTCGAAGTGGTGGCCTTCCAATCCAACGTCGAGGGAGCCCTCGTTGATTGGATCCAGGCGGAAGCCGCCTCGGTCGAGGGCTGGGTCGTGAACGCGGCAGGGTTCACGCACTCGAGCGTCGCCTTGCGGGACGCACTCGTTGCTTCGGATCGGCCGTTCGTCGAGGTGCATATATCCAACGTGTTCGCTCGCGAGGACTTCCGGCATCGGTCGCTGCTGGCCGACGCTGCCGTGGGCGTCGTGACCGGCTTCGGACCGCACAGCTACGTCCTGGGTCTGCAGGGCCTGGTGGGCTGGCTGGCGGGTCGGTCTTGAGCCCGGGCATCGGGGAGGCCCGCATCGCGGAGTCGCGGCTGCGCGCGGCGCGTTCCCACATCTCGAGCTCGCGGTTGACGGGCGCACTGATCACCTGCCTGCCCAACGTTCGCTACCTGAGCGGCTTCACCGGATCATCGGGTTTCCTGCTGATCGAGCCCAACCGGGCGACCCTGTTCACCGACTTTCGGTACGAGACGCAAGCCTCCGAGGAACTCGATCCGTCGGTCGAGCCCCGGATCGTCTCCAACGGCAGCTGGTCCGCGCTCGCGAAGTGGCT
>JARFPW010000201.1 GCA_029288095.1 Gemmatimonadota bacterium | reverse complement strand
CGAGGGGCGGAGATGACGGACGCCGTCATCCTGGACCTCGCCGCCGACGACGCGGTAATGCCCCAGACAATCGAGGCGATCAGCCACGCCAAGAACGCCGGAGTTCCAATGGTTGTGGCAATCAACAAGATCGATCTGCCTGCGGCGAACGTGGCGAAAGTGAAGCAGGATCTTCTGTCGCACGAGGTGATTCTCGAGGAATTCGGTGGCGACGTGCTCGTGGCAGAAGTCTCCGCGAAGCAGGGCACGGGCGTAGATGACCTGCTCGAAAAGGTTCTGCTGCAGGCAGAGCTGCTCGACCTCAAGGCTCGGCCCGATGGCGACGCTCGGGGGACGGTGGTAGAGGCGGAACTCGACAAGGGGATGGGGCCAGTGGCGACCGTCCTTGTCCAGGGTGGCGACCTCCGGGTCGGCGATGACTTCATTTGCGGCCTGTTCGGTGGCCGCGTCCGGGCGATGCTCGACGAACGAGGGAACGCCGTTGAAAGTGCCGGTCCGTCAACCCCTGTTCGAGTGCTCGGCCTCGAAGGAGTGCCGCAGGCCGGTGACAAGTTGATCGTGATGGAGCCGTCTCGCGTGCGCGAAATCGGCAATCGGCGCCAGCAGCTCGAGCGCGAAAAGGACATCCGGCGCAGGTCCAAGGGCACTCGGCTCGAGGATGTGTTCGAGGCGATTCAGTCTGGGGGCGTGGCCAACCTCAATATCGTGATCAAGGGTGACACGGATGGATCGGTACAGGCTCTGGCAGACTCTCTCGAGCGCTTGAGCACCTCGGAAGTGGCCGTGGAAATCGTCCACAAGGGAGTCGGAGCCGTAACCGAGTCGGACGTCCTGCTGGCCACGACAACCAACGCGTTCATCATTGGATTCCATGTCCGCCCTGACACGAAGGCGCGCGAGGTGGCCGAGCGTGAGGACGTCGAAATCCGCAATTACAGCGTGATCTACGAGGCCGTCGAAGAGGTCAAGCTGGGCCTTGAAGGTCTGCTGCGTCCCGAGGAGAGAGAGGTCGTCGTCGGCACCGCGGAGGTTCGGGAGACCTTCAAGGTGCCAAAGGCCGGCACGATCGCCGGTTGCTACGTGTCTTCGGGAACGATCCAGAGGAATCTCCCGGTCCGGCTGCTGCGCGACTACGTCCAGGTCTATGAGGGCCGTATCGACAGCCTGAAGCGATTCAAGGACGACGTTCGCGAGGTTCGCGAGTCCTACGAGTGCGGGATTTCGATCGAGAACTTCAATGATGTGAAGGTCGGCGACGTGATCGAGGTCTACCGCGTCGACGAAGTTGCCCGATCACTGGCGCAGAGTGCTGCTGCCGACGCAGAAACCTCCTGACGCGGTAGGCAGTCGTGCCAGCGTGCGTGGGAGTTGGTCGATGGGTGCTACGCCTCCCCGACTGCCGATCACTGAAAGCCAAGCGAAGCGTGGTCCGGGGCCTGCGGGACCGCATGCGAGCCCGCTTCGGGGTCTCGGCCGCGGAGACCGATTTCCAGGACAATCCTCGTCGCGCCGAGATCACGGCGTCCCTCGTCTCCTCGGACTACACGCTGGCAGAGTCCATGCTTGGCAAGATCGATAACATGGTTTGCTCGGATCCGCGCCTTCTCCTCATTGAACGACGGGTCGAGGTGTTTCGGTATGGCGGCGACGTTCTGTCGAGTCACCAGGAGAGCGGGCGATGACGGGCCGCCGAATCGAGCGAGTGAACCAGCTGCTGCGCGAGGAACTGGCGCGCCTCGTTCTCGAAGAGTTGAAAGACCCGAGGGTCGCCGGTGTCGCATTTACGCGTGTCGAGACAAGCAGCGATCTGTCTCATGCTCGGATTTCGGTCCGGACGCTTCCAGGGGACGTCCCGGTCGAGGAAGCCATCGAGGGGCTCGATCGTGCGTCCGGGTTCATCCGGCGGCGGTTGGGTCGTGAACTCAGGTTCCGAAAGGCTCCGGAGTTGCACTTCGTCTCCGACACCTCCCTGGAGCACGCCCGACGCATCGACGAACTGCTGGATGAGGCATTCGGGCGGGATCCCGACGAGGCAGATTGATCCCGACGGGTCTGCTGCTCATCGACAAGCCGGAGGGCCCGTCGTCACACGACGTCGTGGCCACGGTTCGCCGGGAGTTCGGCTTGAAGCGAGTCGGACACACGGGGACCCTGGATCCATTCGCCACCGGCCTCCTGCTCGTATGTCTCGGTTGGGCTACACGTCTGGTGGAGTACTTTCACGTGCTGCCGAAGGTCTACGAAGCGGAGGTTTTCCTCGGGGAGCGTCGGGACACGGATGATCGCACGGGCGCCGTCGTGGCCAGGGCAGACTCATGGCGATCCGTCAGCAGAGCGAGTTTCGAGGCCGCTCTCAGTTCGTTTCTGGGTATCTCGGAACAACGCCCGCCGGACTACTCCGCTCGACGGTCGAGAGGGCGCCGGGCCTACGAGGCTGCTCGCGCCGGTGAGGCCATGGTGCTGGAATCGAAACCGATCGATGTTTCGGAGGCGCAGCTCCTGAGCTGGAACCCTCCGTGCGCCGAGGTCCGGCTCACGGTGTCCACGGGAACATACATACGGGCGATCGCGCGCGATCTGGGTGACCTCCTGGGCTGTCACGGACACCTCCAGGCTCTTCGTCGAACACATATCGGCGGATTCGATGTGTCCGAAGCCACACCGGCCAGCGGACTCTCCCGGGCCGGCTCCTCGCTGGTTACACCGCTGGACGCCGTAGGCTGGATGAGGAAGCGTGAGCTGGGCGATCAGGAACTGGCTGCGGTCCGTGTGGGCCAGTCCATTCCGGCCGGTAGTCTGTCTCCGGCGCCTCATCAGGTCACCGGGCTGGATCCGGTGCAGGGGCCGACCGCACTTCATGTCGGC
>JARFPW010000059.1 GCA_029288095.1 Gemmatimonadota bacterium | reverse complement strand
GGTCAGGACAGCAGCCAGTGCCTCCAGGTGGGCATCGGTCAGGCCCCCAGACTCGAAGAATGACACGCCCGATGCTCCCGCGTCACGAGCCGTCGCCACCGCACGACCCAGGTCTTCGGGAGAGAGGTCGGGCAGATAGAGGCCTGCGTTCAGCGGTCGGCCGGCACCCCGGAGGGCCGCAACACCCTCCGCGACGCTCTCCCCGATCCACGGGATGCCCTCCAGATAGAATCCGTTGTAGAGCATCGGGAAGAAGCGATCCAGAGGCCATTCGTCCCACGATTGGCGCACGAGGGTCCGTGCGACGTCGGGTGTCGGGAAGACGGCGGCCGTGATCGGCTTGTTGCGCGCGTGGACAGCGTCGGCCAGCTCCCGTACGGCACGCGTCACGGAATCCCACCGGAACTGTCTCCACTCCTCGTCCGCCGTTGGATCGGGCATCGTAAACGGATCGCGACCGGTGAGCACTTCGAAGTCGGCGCGGCAGACTTCGCAGTAGCAGAAATCGAACTCCGGATGCTCGACGTCCTGGACCAGGTCGTACTTCTCCCACAGGCCGCGCGGCAGGATGACGTCGCAGTGACGCACATAGTCGAGGTGGACGCCGTCTACCCGCGGGTCAGAGGCCAGGTCGTCCACCAGGCCGCGCAGGTATTTCCGCACCGGCTCGCGGCTTGGACACACCCAGCGGTAGTACCCAACGTATGGAGGCGTATCCAAGGAAGAGTCGCCGTTGCGGCTGACGGTGAACCACTCGGGGTGGTTCTCCTGGGCCCATGTGTCTCCGTTCCGGTTCATCGTCCAGAACCAGCGGTGGTATTCAAGCCCCTCGGCATGCGCCGCGTCCGATACGCGCCCGATGTCCCCTCCGCCGACGAGCACCGCGCTGAAGCCGGCATCCTTCAGCCGAGCGAAGCGGTGACGCCACTCCGCGTCATCGTAGTCGCGACCGCCGTGGACCCACGTCCATACGCTGAACTCCCGGCTTGAAGCGCTGCCTCGGGCTGCACATCCGACAAGTCCGCCGAGCGCGATCGCTCCACCCGTGGTCCTCAGGAAGTCTCGGCGCTTCACGGCGTCCCTTCCTCTACGAAGTGAACGAAGCCCCACATCTCGGGGATATCCATGTTGATCACACCCTGCGGAGACCACACCCAGTTGTCCTCCTCATGCACGTCGCAAGATACCTCCGCGGCACGCGCGTACTCGCCCGATGCCAGGTGATTGAGGGGCCACTGCACCCGCGAGAAATTCACCCGCCAAACATCTCCCATGGACGGGGGCGCTGTCGCGACCGCTCCGTTGGGCGAGACCAGACCCGCCCAGGGGATCGCCATCTCGACGCCCCAGCCTCGATCGGTGTCGGACGCGTCGTTGATGGTCCCGTCGGCGAACACCGCGGTGCGGAGCCCTTCAAGATTCCACTCGATGTCCGCCTGCCCGCCCTGGTTGTAGGCGCGGTCCAGGAACAGGTCGAACTCCGTGCCGAGAACGTTGATCTCGATCTCGAAGTAGGCCTCTCCGTCTCCGTCCGGGTCGAGGAACACTTCGAAGTCATGGTCGTGGTAGATGATTGCGTCCCGCTCGGTCAACGTGCCCCAGAGGTGGGGCTCCTCCAGCCACGCGCCCACGTACAGGTGTGTGTCATCCCAGAGCATCCTGGCATGGGTCTCCCAGGTCGGGTCCGGGTAATCCCTCCCGCGGATGTCGATGAAGGTCTCCGTCGCGGGAGCATCGGACCAGGCGACGTCATCGAGATGGCCATCAATTACTGGAGCCGAGGATGTGCGCGGAGCCTGGTAGTTGAGGCGGACGTCCACCGTCTCCGGACTGCCCGAAGAGCAGCCGCCGAGCGAAAGAGCGACGGCTGCAAGCGCCAGCAGGCCCGACCTGACGGTTGGTCTAGCGATCGAACCCGAATACGTGCGTGGCAAACTCGGCGCCCAGTTGCATCTGTTCGGTTCCCTGCTTGATCTGGTCCGGGACATCTCCGAAGAACATGAACGGACCGGGAGTGGCGATCGCGAGCAGCTTCTCAAAGTGGCCGGCTGCTGTCGTGCCCAGGTGGAAGCCCACGGCGCCCGCGTCTCTGAATTCATCGCGAACGTAAAGTGCGTTCTCTTCCTCGGAGACGTAGCAGTGAACCGCCTCGGCGTCGGGTTCGTTCTGCCGCATCGCCTCTGTCACCTGGCCGTAGATCGACTTGAGCTCGTCGAGCATGCCCGGCTTTGCGGTCCACTTGTATACGACTGTGACGTGACTGCTGTTCATCCCTTGCTCCCAGTTAAAGTTATTGTGCCGCTGCGGTCTCATCCGCCCGTCGCAGGATCGCGGGGCGGACGCGCTCTTCCAGCGGGGTGCGCTGGACTGTCACGCCGCCCAGGCCCACATCCTCCAGGTACTGCTGCACGGCGGAATGATCCCGGATCGAATCGTGAATCGGCCTCCACACCTGAGATGGGCTGTGGATGGAGCGTCTTGGAGGATTGGCAAGAAGGTCAGCCGCCCGATCTGACTCGCCCAGGAGTATCAACTGTCCCGAGCTAAGGAACGGCGTGAGCGAATCCGGAAAGAGGTCGAATTCGCCGCGCCTCATCAGCTCGACGAACTCGTACCACAAGGGGTCGATGCCTTCACTCGCGTCTGGGAGAATGGACAATATTTCAAGGGCTTCTTCGTACCGTTGAGCCTCATAGTGGAGGCCGGCGAGATTTCGTCTAAGGTGCACCACGTTCATGTCCGGATCGAGCAGAATCCCCCTCTCGTAAGCGAGGATCGCTTCCTCCGACCTGTCATCCGATGAGAGCGCCCATCCCAGGAGCGTGAACCGGACGGGGGCAGGATCCAACTCCGTCGCGCGGGCGGCCGATAGCACCGCGTCCCTGTTGCGTCCTATCCAGAGGAACAGCTCCGCCCTCTGTTGATGCGCTTCCGCGTTGTCAGGGTCGAGCGTCAACGCCTGGAGGTACGCGGAGTCGGCGGCCTGCCAATCGTACCGATCGCGGAGTACGCTCCCAAGAGCCACGTAGGCAGAGGCACTGCTTGGATCCAACTCGAGTGCCTTGCGGGCGGCGGCTTCAGCTCGCTCGAGCAGGGGGGCCGCAAACTCGGCCTGCCCGGCGTCATCACCGTACCAGATCTGGACCTCTAGCGCTTCCGCCAGTCCCGCCCAGCCGCGGGCCCATGTCGAGTCCCTGGCGATCACGGCTTCGAATAACCGAATAGCCTCCGGCAGGCTCTCTCCTCGTTCGCGCAGGCGGGCTCTTCCAGCAAGGTAGAGGTCGTAGGCGTCGAGATCGGTGGGCGAAACCAGGTCGGCGGCACCATCCAGGCCAAGGGGCACCTTAAGCGCTTCCGCAATTTCTGCCGATATTTCGGACTGGATGTCGAAGATGTTCGCCCACGGCCGGGCGTACGTCTCAGACCACAGATGAGAGCCGTCCGCCGCACTGATCAACTGGGCCGTGATCCTGACCTGATCGCCCTCCTTTGCGATGCTGCCCTCGACGAGATAGTTGACCCCGAGCTCACTTCCGATTTCTCGCAGGTCTCTGTTGTCCCCCTTGTAGGCAAAGGCGGACGTGCGGCCAGCCACCCTCATCTCACCCAACTGAGTGAACACGTTCAGGATGGCTTCGCTCATCCCGTCGCCGAAGTACTCCTGATCCTGGGTCGAGCTCATGTCTGCGAAGGGGAGCACAGCGATGGAGGGTCGCGGATCATCGGACAGGTCTGCGAGCCGAAGTCCGCCCACCATTGTTGACCGAGCCTCGGCGATTCCGGGATCGAGAGCTGTCTGTCGGCCCGCCCAATACGCGCCGAGGAGCAGAGCGATCATCCCTGCAAGCGCCATGAGGCCGGCAGGAAGTCTCTGGGAAGCCGGGGCAGCGATGAGCGCTCCGAGTTCCTCCGGGCTGGCGTCCTCGGTTCGCTTCATACCCTCGGGAGAAGACTCGAAGGCCCAGGCCAGGACGACGGCAATGGGAAAGCCCAGCAGGGCGAGCCATACCACGAGGGTGACAGCCCAGTCCGGGATACCCACCCGCGGGAAGATCTCGCCCGCGGCTTCGATCACGCCGAAACCGATCACACCGTACACAGCCATCACCCGGAACACGCGACGTCTCTTCATCTCCGCGAAGAACTGCTGGTAGCCGCTCACGGCGTGGAAACCTCCTCAGCAGCGGCAGCATCGGCCTGTCTGAGAATCGTCGGGCGGACACGCTCATCCATTGGAGTGCGCTGAACGGTGTAGCCGGCCAGCCCGATCGATTCCATGTAGGCCTGGATATCCGGGTGCGACCGGATCGGGTCGAGGACGGGCCACCAGACCTCCTCGGAGGTGACGCGGATGCTGGATGGGACGAACGCCTCGCCGGCGTACCTCCTGACAAGGAAGTCCGCCACGGCGCGTTCCAGTTCCCTGAAGCCGATAAGGTTTACGTAGCCCCAGTCGACATCCTGTAGCGAATCGGGGAGCAGGTCGTATCGGCCCTCTCGAAGCGCAGGCACCGCGGCCGCCCATACCTCGGAGTCGATCGAGCCCAGGCCAACGCCACTCGGAAAGCCAGTCGTTATCTCATTTACGTCCTCGTAGCGGCCCTCTTCCCAGGCCCGAGCTTTGTAGTTGCGGTCATCGAGGTCCGTCAGCATCCCACCGAAGCTCATGTCGATTCCCTGGGTCCCGGCCCAGCGCACAACCGCGTCCGCTTCATCCCACCGACCGTCCCGCTGCAGAACGTACATGAGCTGGATCAGCCGAACGGGCGCCGGGTCGAGAGCGGCTGCCCTGTCCAAAGATCTTACGGCTTCCTGCAGGCGCCCGAGCTTGTGAAGCAATTCTCCGTACTGCTGGTGGGCTTCCGGATTGTCGGGGTCGACGCCGAGTGCTCGGCGATAGTAGGCCTCCGCGTCGGCCCATTCGTACCGGTCCCGATGGATGTTGCCCAACACTACGAGCGCTGTGGCGTTCAGCGGTTGCAGCTCGAGGGCCTTGATGGCGATGCGCTCCGCTTCTGCGAGTGTCTCCTCGAAGGGTGAATCCGCCTCCGGGTTAGCCCAGATCTTCAAGGCTGTTGCGTCCGCCAGGCCCGCCCAGGCCGGGGCCCATGTGGAGTCGCGGGCGATGGCCGCCGCGAAGAGGTCAGCGGCTTCATCAATGCCCGCACCGCGCCCCCGGAGTCTCGAGCGCGCCGTGAGGTAGAGGTCGTAGGCCTCCACGTCGGCGGTTGGCGTGACAAGGTCGCCGTGATCATCGAGTCCGAGGGGGACCTGTAGGGCCTCGGCGATCGCCTCTGCGATTTCGATCTGGACATCGAAGACGTTGGACGCGGGCCGCGTGTAGCTATCGGACCAGAGATGCGAGTCAGCCGCGGCTTCGATCAGCTGGGCCGTGATGCGGAGCTGGTCGCCGTCTTTGCGCACGCTGCCTTCGATCAGGTAGGCCACGTTCAGCTCACTCCCGATCTCTCGGAGGTCCCGGTTCTCGCCCTTGTACGCGAATGCCGATGTACGCCCCCGCACTCCGAATTGACCGGTCCTGGCAAGGACGTTGATGATCTCGTCTGTCATGCCGTCGCTGAAGTGTTCCTCGTCACCCTCGGGGCTCATGTCCGTGAAGGGCAGAACCGCGATCGACGGACGCGTGTCGTCGGCGAGATCCTCCAAGGCAAGGTGTGCATCGACCGGAGTGGCCAGGCCATCAATATCGGAACCCGTCGTCGTGCGCCCCATCCACCAGCCCCCGAACAGGAGCGCGGCTCCGGCCAGCGCTAGAAACCCAGCAGGCCAGCGCTTGGATGCCGGCTGCGCAACGATACCCTCGATCTCTCCAGGGGCTGCGGGTTCCGCCTTCTGCACACCCTCGGGAGTTACCTCGAATGCCCAGGCCAGTACCAGGGCCACGGGAAAGCCAAGAAACAGCAGCCCCACCACCAGCGACAGGAAGGCATCGGACAGTCCCAGCGCAGTCCCCAGAGGCTCGGCCACCTGCAGGACGCCGAAGGCCACGGCCCCATAGATCGCCGCCACCTTGAATACGTGACGCCGCTTGAGTTCCGCGAAGAACTGCTGGTAGCCCCTGCTGGAATCCGTCATGGCCCCCAAGATCGGGGACGAAGCGGCTTTAGGAAAGAAAGCGGGCGATCCGGGCCGCGTCTCAGTGCTGGAGGCGAATCCCCAGCTCTAACACACGGGGGAGGCCCGGCCGGGCCCCCGCAGGTCTCCGTGCTACGACGTAGGTCTGATTCGTCAGGTTTTGAGCGCTGGCAAACAACGTTCCGAAGCGGCCGACCTGCTTTTGCCCCGCGATGCTCAGCACCAGGAAGGAGTCCGTTCCCTGTCCGGCCGGGATGGAGCCGCTGCCAGCGATCGTCCTCATCGCGGCGGTGTACGTGGCCGAGACATCGAGCGACCATTCGTCCGTTTCGAGGCCGAAGCTTCCGAACAACTGGTGTGGCGCCAGGTACGGAAGCCGGTCGCCTTCCTCGACGCTCCCCCATTCTGCGAAGGCGCTCTCGAAGGTCGTCAGGAAGGTCGCGTTCGTATACGTGTAGGCGAACTTGAGTGGCACCCTGACGT
>JARFPW010000161.1 GCA_029288095.1 Gemmatimonadota bacterium | reverse complement strand
CCTGTCGCTGATTTTCTGGTCGCTGATCATCGTGATCTCGATCAAATACCTCGGGTTCGTGATGCTGGCGGACAACCGCGGCGAGGGTGGGATCATCGCCCTGACCGCGCTCGTGAGTCCCCGGGCGCGGTCCTCGGAGGGCGGCAGCAAGCTGTTGGTGATGGCCGGACTGTTCGGCGCGGCCCTGTTGTACGGCGACAGCATGATCACACCGGCGATCTCGGTGCTCAGTGCGATAGAGGGCCTGGAGTTCATCACGCCCGTGTTCTCGCCGTACGTGATCCCGATCACCGTGGTCATTCTCGTCGGCCTGTTCGCGTTTCAGAGCCGTGGGACGGCGAAGGTCGGAGCGATTTTCGGTCCGATCGTGCTGTTGTGGTTCCTCACCCTGGGTGTGCTGGGCGTCAGCAAGATCATCGACAATCCGTCTGTGTTCGTCGCGATGAACCCGGTGTACGCCGTGCAGTTCTTCGCCGAGAACGGCCTGCGCGGATTCCTGGTGCTGGGCAGCGTGTTTCTCGTGGTGACCGGCGGCGAAGCGCTGTACGCGGACATGGGACACTTCGGCACGCGACCCATCCGGCTCACCTGGTTCACGATCGTGTTGCCTGGCCTGCTGCTGAATTACTTCGGCCAGGGAGCGATGGTCATCGAGCATCCGGAGACGATCGAGCATCCGTTCTTTCTCATGGCGCCGGAGTGGGCCCTCGTCCCCCTGATCATTCTGACGACCGCTGCCACCGTGATCGCGTCTCAGGCCGTTATCTCGGGAGCGTTCTCGTTGACCCGGCAGGCGGTGCAGCTCGGCTACCTGCCTCGCGTCGGAGTCAGCCACACGTCGGAGAAGGAAATCGGCCAGATCTACATCCCAGGGATCAACTGGCTCCTGATGCTCGCTTCAATCGGCCTCGTGATCGGGTTCCGGTCATCCAGCAACCTGGCATCGGCCTATGGCGTCGCCGTGACCACGGACATGGTGTTCACGACGATCCTGTTCGCGTTCGTGGCCCGGAAACGGCTCGGTTGGCCGACCTGGGCGGCCGCGGCGATCATCGTCGCTTTCCTCGGCATCGATCTGGCCTTCTGGGGTGCCAACCTGCCCAAGATTCCACTCGGAGGCTGGTTCCCGCTCATCGTCGCCGCGGCCCTGTTCGCGATCATGACGACGTGGCGCAAGGGCCGTTCCGTGCTCTACAGGATGCTCAGCGATCGGACGCTCCCCGTCGATCTGTTCCTCAAGAGCATCGAGCGGAATCCCCCGGTGCGGGTGCCCGGCACGGCCGTGTACATGCACGGAGGCCGTGACGCGACGCCGCCGGCGCTGCTGCACAACCTCAAGCACAACAAGGTGCTGCACGAACACGTGATGTTGCTGAGCGTGCAGACGAAGGACGTGCCGTACGTGTCGCGCGATGCCCGGATCGACGTGGAGGATCTGGCGGACGGCATTTCCCGGGTTGCGGTGTCCTACGGGTTCGCGCAGGATCCTCACATCCCGGCGGCGCTGGCGAATGCCGCCGCGAAGGGACTCCTGGAGTTCAAGCCGATGGAAACGACGTATTTCCTCGGTCGCGAGAGCCTCATTACATCGAGGAAGAAGAGCCCGCTCATCCAGTGGCGTGCCTGGTTGTTCGCACTGCTGTCACGCAACGCCACGGGAGCGACCGACTTCTTCCAACTGCCGCCGAACCGGGTCGTCGAACTCGGAACGCAGCTGGAAATCTAGGAACAAGGCCAGCGAGCTATGCTTCCTGAGTCAGACGTGCAGGCGACGATATCGGAGATCGAGGCGGCGTTCGCCGGCCTCGCACCGCCGGGCGACGACAACCTCCTGCATCCGGATAGCATGGATGATGTAGACATCGTCGATTTCTACGGGGAGCCCACCTGGGACGACCTGTCCGACGAGGCGATGATCCGCTCCTGGGCCGCGCACTACTTCTTCAGCGCTCAGGCATTCCAGTACTACATGCCCGGGTTCATGATCTGGTCGCTGCGTCACTCCGACACGATCGACTATACGCCTGAAAGCACGATCCGGGCGTTCGATCCCGGGGAGCCTGGAGACCCTCTAGGCGAATTCCGGGTCACGAAGTTCGCCCTGTTCACGGATGCACAGATCCGGAGCATCGTCAGTTTTCTGAGGCTGTTTTCGCAGGACGACGACCTCGGCGACGTGGCGAAAGGGGCGCTGTCCAACTATTGGGACGCCCGGGCTACTCCCACCTGAGTGCTTCGATGGGATCCAGGCCCGCGGCCTTCCGGGCCGGGTAGAAGCCGAAGAAGATCCCGACGCTCGCCGAGAATCCGAGGGCCAGGGCCACCGTGCTCGGCTGAATGAGCGTGCTCCAGCCAGTGAGGTCAGCCACCAGCCTGGAGCCGGCGAAACCGAGCCCCACGCCGAGGAGCCCGCCCGCGAGGCTCATGACCACGCTCTCCACGAGGAACTGGGTCAGTACATCGCCGCGACGTGCCCCCACCGCCATCCGCACACCGATCTCTTTCGTTCGTTCGGTCACCGAGACCAGCATGATGTTCATGATGCCGATGCCGCCGACGAGCAGAGAAATCCCGGCGATCGACGCGAGCAGTATCGTCATGACTTCGGTCGTGCCCTGGGCGGCGTCCGCCAGCTCCGTCTGGTTGCGGACCGTGAAGTCGTCCTCTTCCCATTCCGCCAGGTCGTGCGCCTCGCGCATGATGCCACGGATCTCCTCGGTGGCCGCGGGGATGTCTCCCGGCGAGAACGTGCTGGCAATGATCTGTGGAATGAAGGATCGGCCTCTCAGGCGCGTCTGTACGGTTGTATACGGCGCGACGATCACGTCGTCCTGGTCACGGCCCTCCGCCGTCTGCCCCTTCGAGGACAAAATCCCAATGATTTCGAACGGCACACTGCGCAGCTGGATGCGCTGGCCGACAGCGTCCCCGTCCGGGAACAGGTTGTCGGCCACCGTCTGACCGATCACTGCGACTTTCCGCATCGAGCGCACGTCCGATTCCTCGAAAAACGCACCGTCGGCGACCGGCCAATCCCGAATCAGCGGGTAGTTGCTCGCCACGCCGTTGATAATCGTCCGCCAGTTACCCGTCCCCCCGATCGCCTGCGTACCGGTCATGATCATCGGTGAGACGCCCGACAGGAGAATGCCCTCGCGTCCGAGCTTCTCGGCGTCGTCAACCGTGAGCCGGTTGAAGCTGCCGGCACCCCCGCTCACGCCGCCCGTCGAGCTGGATCCGGCGGTGATGACGAGCAGATTCGTGCCGAGGCCCTGGATCTGGTCACGAATCTTGGACTGCGCACCCT
>JARFPW010000041.1 GCA_029288095.1 Gemmatimonadota bacterium | reverse complement strand
TCGAATCGGAAGTGGAGGAAGCTGGGCACGTTCCTGCTCATCGCCGGCGGGTTGAACTGGGGCCTCATCGGCTTCTTCGGTTTCAACCTCGTAGCCGCACTTACCGGACCTTTCGCCCGCATCGTTTACATCGCAGTCGGTATCGCTGCCATTTCGAAGGTGTTCGGCGACAACGGCGCGTAGGGAGCCTACCGCGGGGCTGAACGAAAGCGCCCTCTGCGGTGTCTAATAAGGGAAATAGGAGTCCGCTTTTCCAGAATCGAGAGCGGGTTTGAAATGATAGATAGAGAGACCTCTGCGACTACGGCGATCGACAACGACGAGCCGCCGAGCGCGAATGAACAGTTCAAATCACACAATGGCGACTGGATGATGCTGGGTGTCGTGGTGGCCGCCGCGGCGCACTTCGCCCTGTTCGCCTTCTTCCCGACTCTGAAGGCAGACGTGATCGACTTCGCCGCCGAGGAGATCGAGAGCGTCGAATTGCCGCCGGAGGTGAGGGTTCCGCCGCCACCGGAACAGATTGCCAGGCCGGCGACCCCCCGCGTAGCGGCAGCGGCCCTCGACGAGGACATCACGATCGCGCGGACGGACTTCCAGTCGAACCCGATTGAGAACCTCCCGCCGCCACCGACCGGGGCCCGGCCTTCCGACGTACCGTCCTACATCCCGCGCGATGTGGAACCTCGGTTGTTGAACGCTGCGGAGCTGATCGAAATGGCCAGGCAGCGCTTCCCGGAAGGGCTTCGTCAGGCGGGAGTCAGAGGCAGAGTCGGCGTGTTCTTCTTCGTGTCCGAGGATGGCGTCGTGACGAAAGCCGTCGTCCAGGAATCCTGTGGCTACGAGCAGCTCGACGAAGTTGCCCTGGAGGTTGCGAAGGCCGGCAGGTTCGACCCCGCGATGATCCGTGATCGGCCAGTCGGAGTCTGGATCGTCATGCCGATCGATTTCACGCGTAGCTGAACCAGGAGCGGAGCGCCCGACGCGATTGCCGGGCGCTCTACTCGGCGCTGGTTACAGACCTAGAGGTATCCCCACGCCGGCGAACACAGACCACGCCCGGTTCTTGATATCGAGAGCTGAGGCCCCGGTCACGTCGTTGACGTCGGTCAGGCCGAGCGTATAGCGGACGTCACCGACGACGACGACGGGACCGGCCGGGATGTCGACCCCAAACCCGAGGGCCAGACCGAAGTCCACAGACTTCGTTTGAATGTCCACCTCTCCCTCGGAAAGCTCAGCGAATTCGGCGCAGTCAATGTTGGCGGACACGCCCTCTGCGCTTCCCTCTACCTCACACTTCGACTCGAGTCCGACGACGGGACCCGCGTAGACGCTGGGACGAACCGGACTGCCGGGAGGCGAAAGCCGCGCCTTCAGCAGCACGGGTACTTCGATGTAGTTCAGCTTGAACGTCAGGTCTATGCCCGGCTCAGAGAAGCTGGCGCCCTTCTGCGAATACAGTAGTTCGGGCTGAACGGAGAATATGCCTCCAAGCTCGAACTCGACGAAGGGTCCGAGAGCCACCACGGTGCGTGTATCGGTAGACACCGACGTACCAGATTCATCGATGGCCAGGTCCGCAATGTTGACCCCGGCTTTCAAGCCGATGGTTATGCCCTGCGCGTCCAGTTGGGCCGGTCCCAGCGCGAATGCCAGGACGAATCCGAGCCCCAGGAGTCTTCGATGCATCGTGTCCTCCGGCGTAGGCACTAAAAGAAAGCGTCCGTGAACGGCTAACGGATTAAACTACCGAAATTTCGCCATTCCCAACAGCAGCGCGTACCAGCCCTTTTGCTTCCCATAGACGCCAACATTTACGATCTTGAGCCCATGACGGACTCAAGCGCCGGCTACAAACGTTTCTTCGCGGAGCTCAAACGCCGCCGAGTGTACCGCGTGATGGCCGTTTACGGCATCGTCGGGTTCCTGCTGCTCCAGATCATGGACCTCGTGGTTCCCGCGCTGTTGCTCCCCGAGTGGACCTACCGGTTCCTGGCGCTGATCCTGCTGCTCGGCTTCCCTATCGCGCTCGTGCTCGCCTGGGCGTTCGAGATGACGCCGGAGGGCGTGAGGCGCACCGCCGATGCCGGACCCGGCGAGTTGGGCGCGATCATCGCCGCACCGGCCGCGAAGCGCTGGACATCGGGCCTGCTGGGCCTCGTCGGCATATCTGCGCTGGTCTTCGGCGCCTGGTACGCGGGACAGCGGTCGTCACCCACGCCCGACGCTGATTCCACGATGGGAGCCGTGGAGGGATCGATCGCGGTCCTCCCGTTCGTGAACGTGAGTGACGATGCGAGCAACGAGTACTTCTCCGACGGCATCTCCGAGGAACTGCTGAACCTGCTGGCGAGAATGCCGGACCTGCGGGTGGCCGCACGGACCTCCTCGTTCAGCTTCAAGGACCAGAACCTCGAGATCCCGGAGATCGCCGACCGGCTGAATGTGGCCCACGTCCTCGAGGGCTCCGTCAGGAAGGCCGGCAACCAGGTGCGGATCACCGCGCAGCTGATCCGGGCGGACGATGGCTTTCCCCTGTGGTCGGAGCGCTGGGACCGCAGGCTGGACGACATCTTTGCCATCCAGGACGAGATCGCCGCGGCTGTCGCGAAACAGCTGCAGGTTACCCTGCTTGGCGCTGTTCCCACGGTCTATGAAACGGACCCAGAAGCCTACGCGCTGTTCTTGCAGGCCCGGCACCTCCTTCGCACGGGAGGCAGTGTCAACGATGCCGCCGAACCGCTCTTGAACGCGGCCCTCGAGATCGATCCGGAGTACGTCCCGGCTCTGCTCGCCCTGGCCAGGGTCTACAACCGCCGGTCATTCTCTGAAGGCGTGCATTATGAGACTCTCACACGAGATGTCGTCAACCGGGCTCTGGCCCTCGACCCCGAAAATGGCTATGCCCACGGCTGGTTGGGCTGGATCGCGATTTTCTATGACGGAGACCTCGAGACCGGGGCCCGCGAGACCGAGCGGGGCCTGGCGCTCGATCCGACGCACCTCGATCTCCTCCATGGGAGCCAGCAAGTGGCGCGGATCTTTGGCCAGTTTGACGCGGCGACAGCGCTGGGGCGTTACGAAGTCTCGAGGGACCCCGTCTGCGAACGCTGCTATTTGCTGCTAGGTACTTCCTACCTTGTGGCCGGGAATCTCGACGAGGCCGAGAATGCGTTCCTGACCGCGGAAACCCTGACGTCGGGAGGCGCTGACTCGGATGGCAGCGTTGCCTCGGTGTTGGGGTTGATAGATCTGTTGCGGGGAGATCCCGTTGCGGCGATATCTGATTTCGAAACAATCCCCCGGGAATCTCCCAGGGCCTTCCTGGCGGACGCGCTCGTCAGTCACACCCTGGGCCGGAAAGCCGAGTTCGATGCGGCTGTCGCGGGTTTGTCGTCGCGCGACGACTCGTCTCGTTGGCTGGCCCCGGTGTATGCGTGGAGCGGAGCTACAGACGACGCGTTCCAGGCACTCGAAGCAAATCGATTGGCCGCTTACCGGAGCTATTTCCTGCCACCTGCCCAGGATCCCCTCTACGAGAGCCTTCGCGCCGACCCGCGGTGGCTTCCGTACCTCGAGAGCATCGGCAGATCACCTGAAGAACTCGCCGCCATCGACTTCGAGGTGCGCCTGCCGCAGTAGGTCTGGAAGCTAGCCGAGAACCAGGACCGCGATTCCTACCAGGACCAGTCCATGCAGGAGCTGGTCCACGCCCAGCGCCCACCAGAAGGGATTCGAACCCGGGTCGGTGAGAGCCGGCACGCGCGTGCCGATACGGGCCCGGGTCGCGTCGATCGCGAAGTGCGCCCCCAGCTCGATGCCCGCCGCCAGGACGAGGACGGAAGCGGTGGGGCGGACGACGATGAGCACGGCAAATCCGACCAGGACGGCATGCACGGCCGCGTGGGCGACGATCGGCCCCATGGGGCTACCAGACGCCTTGGCGGCACGCATGCGTGCGGTCGCGAGCGGCGTGAAATCGCCCAGGTTGTGGGCGATCAGCAGAGCTACCAGAAGCCAGGCGGCTGTAGCGGTCATTCGGCGCCTGCCGGCGCCATGATCTCCGGGTTCGGAGCGACGTTCTCCAGGAACGAGCGCCGGAATTCTTCGTCCTCGATCGAGCTGGCGGTCTCTCTAATGATCTCGCGCGCTCGTTCTCGCGTGCTTTCTGCTTCCTTGGCACGGCCCAGGGCCGCCAGCACCCGCGAACGGACGTAGTAGACGATTTCGTCGGGCCCCTGGATGTCGCCATGCTGCTCCAGCAACTCCAGCGCGCGCTGTGAATCGTGGTCGGCCGCTTCGGGGTCATCCGCCTCCAGGGCAAGGTCCGCGAGACGCGTGAGGCCGAGAACTTCGACGTGGATCAGTCCGCTGCGGGACGCAACGTCGCGAGCCCGTTGCGTCGCCTCCTTCGCCCGCGTGCCGGTCTCCAGCTCGCCAAGCGCCAGCCACGCGCGGGCCTCGAGCGTCGACTGGTGCAGGGTCGGCGCCAGCACCACGAGCTCAGACAGCAGCTCCTTCGCTTCTTCGACCCTTCCGGCGGCCCCGATCGCGATCGCGCGGGCTAGTGAAGCGGCCGCCAGCGCGCTCCGTGAGCCGCAGCTCCTGGCCATTTCCTCGGCGTGGCGAGCCGTATCTTCCGCATCGGCATAGCGGCCGAGCCAGCGGAATGCCGACGCCCGGTTGGCGAGCGCGATCGCCTGGCGGGGACGGTGGTTGAGCTCCGCGTAGATGCCCAGCGCCTGATCGAAGTAGTCGAGAGCCCTCGTGAAGTTGCCGAAGTCAACTTCGGCAAGACCGAGATTGCGGAGGATTTCGGCTTCGCCCAGCCGGTCGCCCGCCCGCCGCTCGAGCGGCAGCGCCGCGCGATAATGGCCGAGCGCCTCCTCGTAGGAACCCCACAGGTGTGCCACGCGTCCGAGAAGCGCGAGCACGTCGGCCTCGGCGGATTCGTC
>JARFPW010000338.1 GCA_029288095.1 Gemmatimonadota bacterium | reverse complement strand
ATTGCAGTCTCGTGGGCTCGGAGATGTGTATAAGAGACAGGGGTTCTTCGCCGAATTCCTCCTCGATTCGGGCCGCACCACGGTCCAGGATCTCGCGGGCCGAGATCGTGTCGCCCTGGGACTCGCTCGGGTCTGACAGGCGGAACATGTCGAACATCAAGTCTCTCTGCCGGGCCGCCAGCTCGGCCTGTCGGGTGGCCCGGGTGGCCTGCGTCACCGCGGCCACGGTCCCGCCCACGAGCGACAGGGCAACGATCAGAACTGCGGCGACGGACACCCGGTGGCGCGACACGTACTTGCGGAGCCGGTAGCCCGCGGAATCGGCGCGCGCTTCGACCGGCTGGCCTTCGAGGTGGCGCTCGAGATCCTCCACCAGGCGCGCCGCCGACCCGTACCTTCTCTCCGGCTCCTTGCGCAGCGTCTTGAGCAGGATTCGGTCGAGGTCGCCCCGCAGAAGCCGGCGCAGGCGCTGGCGTCCCTCGCGGGCAGCCAGGCGGCCCGTGTCCACATCCACCGGCACGTAGAACGCGGCGTCCGCATGCCGTTCGGCAGCTGCCGGTTGTGGCTCCGGGCCCGCCCCGGGATCTCGTGCCGCCGACTTGGAGGTCGGCTCGGCGACTTCGCTGGGCAGCGGCGGCGGTTCCTGAACGATGATCCACGCCCACTCAGCCGGGGCCCGCCCCGCAAGGCGAAACGGGCGGCGACCGGTCAGCATCTCGAACAGGACGACGCCGAGTCCGTACACGTCCGTCGCAGTCGTGATGGGATCTCCCATCACCTGTTCGGGCGCTGCGTACTCCGGTGTCATGAGGTGCAGGCCGGTGCGGGTTTCGGGAGCCGCCCCTGCGATCATCGACGGATCGAGAATCTTGGCGATCCCGAAGTCGAGCAGCTTCACCTCTCCATCGTCCGTGACGAGGATGTTGGTGGGCTTGAGATCGCGGTGCACCACCAACCGCCGATGAGCGTGATGCACGGCCCGGGCGGCGGTGCAGAACAACCGGACACGCTCCTCGACCGACAGGTCGTTGGCACGGCAGTACTCGTCGATCGGCAGTCCCGGCACGTACTCCATCACCAGGTAGGGGCGGCCGTCGTCCGTCACCCCTCCATCGTACAGGCGGGCGATGTTCGGGTGATCGAGGGTCGCCAGGATCTGACGCTCGGCCTCGAACCGCGTTCTCAGATCGGTCGACCGCGCGCCGCTGCTGATGATCTTGATCGCCACCTGGCGCCAGAACTGTCCGTCGTCTCGCTCCGCGAGGAACACGACCCCCATACCGCCCCGGCCGAGCTCGGAGATGATGCGATAGATACCGATGCGCGCGGGAGCCTCCAGGGCCGCGGAGATCCCGCCTACCGGCGGCTCGACGTTGCCGGGACTGTCGAGGATGCCTCCCGAGCGCTCGTGCGCGGCGAGCAGTGCCTCCAGCTCCTCTCCAAGACCGGGATCTTCGGATCCGGCCCGCCGCAGGATCTCATCGCGCTCCCGCGGGGATGCGTCGAGGACCTCGTCCAGCAATTCGTCGAGCCTGCGCCGCCTCTCGTCGCTCACCGGCCGCCCGACCTCATGGACCCGCCGGGCCGCGGGCGGCGCCGTCCGAAGGATCGCCGGGGCCGTCCGGATACATGGAGCGATACAACCACGCGCGGGCCTTCACCCACTCGCGGCGTACGGTGCGATCGGATATCCCGAGGACGTCGGCGATCTCCTTCTCTTCCAGCCCGGCGAAGAACCGGAACTCCACGATCTCGCGCTGCCGGGTATCCAGCTTCTCGAGCGCTTCATCCAGCGCGATGAGCTCGTCAGGCCGGAATTCGACCTGGCCTCCGGAGTCGGTGAGCGTGGTGCACACCATGTCACCCCCACGCTTCACGGCCTTGCGACGGCGCGCATGGTCCACGAGCACCTGGCGCATGGCGCGGGCCGCGATCGCCAGGAAATGGGCCCGATCCGACGCCGGCATGCCGCTCCCGGCCAGCTTCAGGTACGCCTCGTGAACCAGTGCCGTGGCGTGCAGGGTGTGTCCCTGCTGCTCGCGACACAGCTCCCGTCTGGCAAGGGCACGCAGCTCGTCGTACACCATGGGGACGAGCCGGTCGAGCGCCTGCGGGTCGCCTTCACGCACCGCCTGGAGTAGCTGAGTCACGTCGCCCTGCAGGGGATTCTGTTCGCCGTCCATTTCGTGCCGCCTGTGCGTATCGCAGCCGCCGCTGTCGGCGGCGGCTCGTGCAACCTCGGTTGCCCCACTATGTACGGGCCGGCCGCAGGGTGACAAGTGGTCCACGACGGGGCATCTTGCACGCGCCAACAATGGAAGGGCGCTACTGATATGTCTTCGGAGGCAACCATGCTTCGGTTCTACAGATTCCGTGCGCGGGCCGTCCGGCTCGCTCTTTTACTGGCGGCCGCGACGCCGATGTTCCTGATGGCTCCGCAGCCCGCCGTGGCCCAGCTGGGCGGCGTCGACCTGGACACGATCCAGGCGGGGCGGTTCGACTACGGCAAGATGTGGACGTTCGAATACGCGCCGGCGTCCTATTTCAGCGAGACCTACGGGTTCGACGCGAGCCCCGAGTGGTTCGAACGCGCCCGTCTGTCAGTGCTTCGGATTCCGGGGTGTTCGGCTTCGTTCGTTTCGCCGCACGGCCTGGTAGCCACCAACCACCACTGCGTGCGAGGGCGCGTCGCTGGGCTGAGCGGAGAAGGTGAGGACCTCCTGTCGGACGGTTTCGTCGCCCGCACCCTGGCGGACGAGCGCCGAATACCGGGGTACTACGCTGACCAGCTGATCCAGGTGCAGGACATATCGGAGCAGGTATTCGCGGTGACGGACGCGGCGTCCGACGAAGATCGGGATGCCGCCCGATCCCAGGTGGTCGAGGAGATCCAGGCGCAGCTCAAGGCAGAGCACGCTTCGGGCGGCGACTCGATCTGGGTGCAGGTGATCGGCCTCTATAACGGCGGTCGCTATTCGGCCTACGTGTTCCGCCGATTCACGGACGTGCGCCTGGTGGTGGCTGCGGAAGTGGAGATGGGGTTCTTCGGCGGTGACCCGGACAACTTCACGTATCCGCGTTACAATCTCGACGTTTCGTTCGTTCGCGCCTACGGGCCCGACGGTGAGCCCGTGGCATCCGATCATTACTTCGCCTGGAATCCGGATGGCGCGGAGGAGGGTGAGGCAGTCTTCGTCACGGGGCACCCTGGCTCGACCAGCCGGCAGATCACGGTATCCCAGTACATGTACGAGAGGGAGATCCGCCATCCGCTTCTCCTCGAGTTCTTCGACCAGCGGCTGGAGACCCTCCGCGAGGCAGCGGATCGCGATCCCGCTCTCGCGCGCCAGCTGTCGAACTCGATCTTCAGCCTTGAGAACACGCAGAAGCTGTTTCGCGGCGAGCTCAAGGGACTGCGGTCCACGGATCTCACGGCTCGCAAGATTCAGTGGGAGAACGAGCTTCGGTCTCGCCTGACCCAGGGCGCAGCCATGGACGAGACGGCCGACCTGTGGGCCGCCATGGAGGAGATCCAGGTCGAGAAGGCTCGCCTGTACCCGCAGCTCGTCATCGACAACCCGAACAACCTGTTTGCCTCGGGCCATCTGCAGCTTGCCGCTTCCATCGTGAACTGGGTCAGGCAGATGCAACTACCTGACGAGGAGCGAGCCGCTCCGTTCCGTGGCGACAACGCCGAGGGAACGAGGCGGCAGATCGAGAATCCCAATCCGATCGGCATGGATCAGTCGACCTCCATGCTCGCGGGACGCATCGGGATTGCCATGCGGTGGTTGGAGCCTTCCGATGCACTCGCCGCATCCGTGCGCGCCGGAGAGACGCCGGCTCTCGCTGCCCGCAGGCTCATCGAGGCGAGTGGTATCGGGGAGGAGGAATTCCGCCTCGCGGCGCTGGAGATGACGCCCGAGGAACTGGCGGCGCTCGGGGATCCGTTGATCGACCTTGCCCGGCAGCTCGTGGACGTCGGGGCCGACGTCGGTCAGCAATGGAGCAGCCTGCAGGAGCTCGAGGCTGTTCAGGCGGCCCGGTTCGCGGACGCGGTGTTCGCCGCGTTCGGCACGGACATTCCTCCGGATGCCACGTTTACCCTGCGTATCACGGACGGGGTGGTCGAGCGTTACCCCTATAACGGAACCGTGGCTCCGCCGGTGACCACGCTGCACGGGTTGTTCGCCCGCTCGGCGGAGTTCGACAACGAGGATCCATGGACGCTACCGGAACGGTGGGTGGAAGCGCGGGATCGCATGGACCTTTCGACACCGTTGAACTTCGTTTCGACGAACGATATCACCGGGGGCAACAGCGGGAGCCCGCTGATCGATCAGGACGGCCGGCTGGTTGGCATCGCATTCGACGGAAACATCGAGGCCTTTCCGAACGAGTTCCTGTTCGCCGCTCCGAGTGGCCGCACAGTGTCGGTACATTCCGCGGGGATTCTCGAAATCCTGCGGGGCGTCTACGGGGCTGACCGACTGGTGGGCGAACTGGTCGCGCCCTGACGCGTCTTGACCGAGACGACTTCTCGGTGCATATGTGGCCCCGTCAGATGTCAGCCGGACCGGCATCTGACGGGGCGGCATGGCACTTCACGCATCCATCGAAAACGCCAAACCAGGAGTAGATGCTGTGGCTGATGCACATCCAGGCGCGGGACGTGTCTTTCTAGCGTTGTTGCTCTTCCTGCTCCTGGCCGCCCCTCTGGCGTACTTCGCCTGGGGAGGTCTCAGCCATCTGCTGGCCGGCCAGTGGAACCCCGGTGAATTTGCGCTGGGCGCCGGATCGGTGGTCGTATTCGCCGTGCTGGCCTCCCTGTTCAAGCGCTGGCTGGACACACTCCCCACCGATTGATCTGACACCCTGAACGCCGGAGACGACTCCGTGACCGATGATGCACGCGGGCACCCACCCGACGAGCACGAAGAGGAGGGCCATCCTCTGGGGACCCTTTTCGTACTCATGATCTTTCTCGCCGTACTCGTCGGCATGTGGAGTGTCATCTATCTCATGTTCCTGGAGCGCTGACCGATGAAGATACACGCCTATGAGAAGGCGTTTCTCTATCTGGGGGCCTTGCTCCTCGTGGCCTTCATGGGTGCACTCACCTACGCCGCCGTCGCGATGGGCATGAACCTTCCGAGCCGGGCGGGATCGATCGAGCCGGCCGCCGTTCGCACTACTCCGCCGTTCGATGAGCCGGGCGTACGACAGACGGGACCGAATTCATACGAGGTCGTGTTTATCGCCCAGATGTGGAGCTTCACTCCGTCCGAGATCCGGGTGCCGGCCGGTGCCGAGGTGACGATCAAGGCAACCTCGACGGATGTCGTGCACGGCCTCTCAATCGAGGGGACGCGGGTGAACCTGATGCTGCTTCCCGGTCAGATCACGGAGCTCAAGTACACGTTTCGAAGGGCCGGAGAGCACCTGCTGATCTGCCACGAATACTGCGGGCGAGCGCACCACATGATGGGCGGACGCGTAATCGTCGAGCCCGGAGCGACCGGAGGGACTGACTGATGGCTACTTCGATGGCTGCCGTCAGCGCCGCAGAGTTTTCACTTCCGGATCGCCAGAAGCGGCTTATCGCCTGGACGCTGTACGTCGGTTTTGCGGCCATGGGAATCGCCGCTCTCAACGGTCTGGGGCAGGCCCTGAATTATGCCGGCATCAACATCCTGGAGTGGTTCCCGGGAATGAGGACGTATTACCAGGGGCTGACGGCTCACGGCGTGCTCATGGCACTCGTCCTCACGTTCTCGTTTTCGAACGGCTTCATGTCGCTGATGACTGCCCGGGCCCTTGGACGTCCGCTTCACACGGGACTCCTGACGGCGGCCCTGGTGACCCTCGTGCTCGGCGTTCTGCTCGCGGGCGGAGCGATCGCATCGGGCACATCCAGCGTCCTGTTCACCTTCTATCCACCGCTCCAGGCGCACTGGACGTTCTACCTGGGCGGCGCACTGCTCGTAATCAGCACATGGTTGACATCCGTGGCGCTGTTCATGGCGCTGTCCGCCTGGCGACGGGAGAACCCGGGCAAGCGCATCCCGCTGCTCGCCTATGTGTCAGTTCTCACGTACGCCATGTGGGATATCGCCTCGATCGGCCTGGCCGTGGAGGTTGTCGGTCTGCTGCTGCCGTGGTCGCTCGGTCTGATCTCCGGATCCGATCCGTTGTTGAGCCGCACGTTGTTCTGGTTCTCCGGACACGCGATCGTCTACTTCTGGCTGCTCCCGGTGTACGTCTCGTGGTACGCGATAATTCCGGCCCAGAACGACGGCCGCATGGTGAGCGACAGTCTGGTCCGCGTCGTATTCCTGATGTTCCTGTGCCTGTCGATACCCGTCGGTTTCCATCATCAGTATGCGGATCCAGGCATCTCGACCAGCATGAAGTTCGTGCACGCGATACTGACCTTCGGGGTGTTCTTTCCGAGTCTCGTAACGGCCTTTTCTGTAATGTGGTCACTCGAGAATGGAGGAAGGAACAGGGGCGGCAAGGGCCTGTTGGGCTGGATTCCGAAGCTCAATTGGGCGGATCCGTCGGTGACCGCTCAGCTTCTCGCCATGCTCGTGTTCATGCTCGGCGGGATTACGG
>JARFPW010000253.1 GCA_029288095.1 Gemmatimonadota bacterium | reverse complement strand
CCGCCCCGCCGGCCGGCCTACCGCACCTTTGGCGCGCGAGGCGATACGGGCCGAGGCTGCGCGGGACGATGGGCCCGGGTGGAATTGAACCACCGCCCTCACGCTTATCAGGCGTGCGCACTAACCAAGCTGAGCTACGAGCCCTCGAAACAACAAAACGAGCCGGAGGGCGGCTCGCTCCGCCCCAAGGTAGTCGGACCGCCCGTCGAGTCAAGCTGCACGGACGCCGCAGTAGATCAGCGAATCTCGAGATCGAAGTAAGTGTCCGGATAAGGCTCGTCGCGCAGCGTGTAGTGCCACCACTCCGAGGCGTAATTCCGGAATCCCTCGGCCTCCATCGCAGCCCTCAACCACAGACGATTCGCCAACTGATCCGGCGTGATGTCCGGTGATTCGGTGTGCGACAGAGGGTCGAAGAAATCGAACGGTGTACCCATGTCGAGCGGCGTCGTCGTCCCGTCTTCGGCCATGGTCGCAAGAGTCAGGTCGATCGTGCTCGCGCGGCTGTGTCCGGAGCGCTCGGCGATGTACCCCTCGTCGAACAGGCGCGACTTCGCGACGCCGGGATAGTACTCCGCCTTCGTTTGCAGGTCGCTCGTATCCGCCGCCCAGCGGACGAAATGGTCAACGGCTCGCTGAGGTCGAAAGCAGTCGAACACCAGGAGGCTGAGCCCGTCGTCGGCGAGTTCCGCTTGCACGCGCCTGAGCCCCCCGGCTGCCTCCAACGACAACAGGCACTTCGGGGCCGCATACCCGTCAACGATTTCGCCGACGAAGTTGTCGGGCCCGGCATAGCGAATGTCCAGCTTAATGGACGGTACGATGGCGGCGACGTCCACGAGGTCTGCCGTGTCCGGCTGCTGCGAGGCCGTATCCGCTTCCTGCTCAGCAGAAGGCGAGCAGGCGACTACCAGTGCGGCAGCGAACGCGATGAATCGGGGCTTCACGCCTCCGGCGCCGTGAGTAGATGCATCACGCCTGCTCCTCCGCTCTCTCGCGGTTCGGGTTGATCGCGCTCTCGTAGCCAGCGAGGCGACGGGACATTCCCAGTTGCCCTGCGTGATAGGCCTGATGATATGCCAGGAAGTTGATCAGACCGCCGAGCGTGATTTCGCCTCCGAGCGGATTCGTATACCCGCCTTCGTCCAGTTGCTCATCGGTGAGGTTCTCGATCGCCGCCAGGCAGCGGTTCTGGGATGCCAGAAGCTTGGCCCGGGCCGTGTCCCAGTCGATCGCCTGCGAACCGTCGATGATCGGTTCTTCCCCGGCATTGTCCAGCGTGTCGCTCTCCCACGCGGGAGCCTCACCGATCGCTGCCATGATCATGTTCTGAGCCATAATCAGGTGGCCGAGAATCCAGTTCGCGCAGTTGCCCGCGGGTTCCGGTTGGATCAGCGAGTCCTGGTGGGTCATGCCCTCGGTGTTCATCGCGACCGTGCGGTAGAACAGCGAGTACTGGCTCTTGAGCGCCTGTTTCACGTGCATCGTGGTCTCCTTCAGCATTGTTCAGGGCGACGGAGCGGAACGCCGCACCGTGTCACAGTACATGCTCGGCCTCGCGAAGCGAATCTGCGGCTCGAACCTTTCGAATACTCGCAGTGTTACAGTCATTACCATGAGCATGGCAGCCGGTCGTCTCAGCCTGGCGTTGGCCTGCGCCTTCCTGTCCCTCGGGGCGGTGCAGCCTGTTGAATCTCATGTGTCCGACCTCCCTGAATACATACAGAGAGCGCTGACGCCATTTCGCAGCCCGCCGAGCGTGTTGGAAGTAGCCGGACTGCTGGATCGCTGGCAGGCGGATGGTGGCTTGAGCGAGGTGCAAGATCGGATCGTTGGGGCCCGCCTGTGGCGGCGCGCCGGAGAGGCAACTCGCGCCCTCGCCTTGCTCGATCCCATCCCGGAAGACGGTCCCCTCCGGGCACTCGCCCGCTATGAGCGTGCGCGCATCCTGTTTGAACTGGGCGATGACAACGACGCGCTGCGAAGGGCTCCGTTCGATTGGCACGCCGCCTGCCGCTCGCTGGCTGACCTGCCCCCGGCCGAGGCGGAAGGACTGCGCGCGGAGTTCTGGTGGGACCTTGGCGTGCTCGCCACGCCTGACGAGCGCGAGGCATGGCCCGAAGTCTCGCATGAGGAGGCCTGCACCTGGATCCGGGAATTGATAGCCGAGCGGGCTTTCCGCATGGCGATCACGTCGGACGAACGGCTGGCGGTGCACCACCAGCGGCTGGTCGATACGCGGGAGAGATTCTACCTGGCACGGCCCCGGTTCTACCATACGATGACGCACTACCACGGGCGTCGCGATGGTGAGTGGATGGACGATCGTGGACTCGTCTACCTGCGCATGGGTCCCCCGGACGTCGCCGAGGCCTGCGGCCGCGTGGGATCGTTCGACGAAGACCCGCTCGAAGCGGACCTCATCGCCAGTTGCTGGGTCTACGAGCGGCCCGAGGGCTACAAACTCTACCACTTCTCCACCTACAACCGCGTGACGGGTCTGACCTCCGCGAACGGCGACTACCGGCTCCAGGAGTCGTTGGGACCGAGGGCTCATCCCGGTGATCCATACTTCCAGCACTACGTGAAGGGCTCCGATCTGCCGAAATCGATCATCGCGTATCTCACGCGCAGACCGGCCCAATTCCGAAGCGTGGGCTCAGCCGACGAATTCGATGCGGGTCTCGACCTGGCGGAAAGTCGCCACTACCGGGGCCCTGCCACGAAGGTCGAGATGCGCCGACTGGCTGAAGAGGCGCTCATCGCCGTGCCGGATGTTCCGGCCGTCCGCGGAGCCGACATGAAGTGGGAGCCGCTGCGGTTCCTGAATCCGGTCGATCGAAGCTGGCAGGTGTGGGTCGTGGCCGCCCTTCCCGCCGGACAACTGCACCCGGCCCAGCAGTTCGACACCTGGGTGTACGAGGCACGTGGCTGGCTGGCGACGCGCCACCCGGACGGTGTCAGGCTCGACAGCATGTTCAACCGCGCCGCGGTCGATAGCGAGCTGCCGCCAGAGGCGGGCATCCCGCTGCGCGTCACGGTATCGGCCGGCGAAGGGCCGTTGCCGATCACGCTCGCGGCCTACGATTCGTTTCTGGAGGGCTTCGGCGCCTGGGTGCAGGACACGGTCATCGTGCCGAGGGTGCTGCCGCTTCCGATGTTGAGCGACATCGCGCTCGCCCAGTCCGAAGGCGGAACCTGGACTCGCGACGGTGAGACCTTCCTGCGGGTGTCACCCGACCACGTGACCAACGAGGATGGGAGCATTCACGCGTACTTCGAGGCCTACGGAATCCGGCGCTCGGGCGACTACGAGGTGGAGATTCGCCTCGCCCGGAACAAGAAGCCGGCCGAGATCTTCAAGCTGGACGCGGATGGCGTACCATTCCGGTTGGCGTTCGGCGACCGGATGCCATACTCGGGCATCGGATCGCACATCCTGCGACTGGACCTCTCCGACACGGAACCGGGAGAGTACGATCTGGCGATTCGGATCGTGGACAGCA
>JARFPW010000221.1 GCA_029288095.1 Gemmatimonadota bacterium | reverse complement strand
GACCCTGAATCCTTCAACTACATCGCGGCAACGCGGCAACGACAGCGCCAACTCCCGCAGCGCCCGCCCACGCCAGCCGAGAGCCCGCAGATCGTTCATGCGGTGTACCAGCGACACCTGCGCATCCGTCATGGTCCGAAGAGGCGGCATGCTCCGGCGGTCCAGGAAGTCCCACGGGTCGATACTCAGAACCTGACTGGCCCGGACTCCGTAATACGACAGCGGGTTGTACTCGACAGCTTCCTGGTACAGGATACGCGCCGCCGAGCTGTCACCGGCCAGGTCTCTGGCCTGGGCGCTCCAGTAGATGGACGCGTGATACCAGTTGCTACCGGGGGATCGGCGTCGGTAGGTATCGAAGTGGCGGATCGCAGCGTCCGCGTCCTCGTCCAGCATGGCCAGCATTCCGAGCCGAAACAGCGCGGTCCCCGCGTACGACGAACGCGGGTAAAGATCCGCAGTGCGTGCATAGGCGACCCGAGCTTCATCGAGACGATCGGCGTCGTGCGCCATGTCTCCAATCATGAAGGCCGCGAACGCGCCATCGGGCGCTCCCGGTATCTCGACAACCCGGTTCCACAGTATCCGGGCATCCGTCAGCCGCCCGCGCCGATATCGTGCCCGGCCGGCGAGGAACAGCGCCCGCGCACTCAACTCGTCCGCCGCTGGCGCAGTCGCATCGATCCACGGTCTGAGAATCCTGTCGACGGCGATATACTCGCCCCGGCGAAAACGGGTAGCCGCCAGTTCATAACTGAGGCGCGACTTCTCCGAGGCGGGCGCCGATGCGATCGCGCGCTCGTACATCCGGGTGGCGCGACCGGTCCGACCATCAGATCGATCGGTTTCGGCAACCGTCTCCCACGTCTGCCATCGGGGATCCAGACGGGCCAGCAACTCACCCGCCTCCTCGTCGGCCGATCCGGTCACAAGCGCCCGCCGGGCCCGGGCCAGGGCGCGCACGGTGTCACCTCGAGCCAGCAGCGTCGGCATGATCCACCGACCGGTAATCGTCGCGGCGGTGCGGACTCCGAGACTGTCCACATAGCTCATTCCGAGTGCCGAGTCGGCCGAGAGAAAGCTTGCCCTAACGACTTCAATCCAGATCGAGTCCCTTGGAACGGTCCGATGCCGCCGCAACACGGCCGCGATCTCCAGCGTTCGATCTGCATCGCCAGCCCTGGCAGCCGTCTGAAGTGCGGACAGGAGCAACCAGGCCTCGAGGGAAGGATATCCTGTCGCGGCCTCGGCGTACCGGGCGGTCGCCTCGCCGGTCTGGCCAGTCGCCTCGTAAGCCTGCGCCAGGCCTACCAGCGCCTCCATGCGGGCCCTGCTCGTGGGTGCCAGCCAGGCGACGTTCTGCGAAGCAAGGGCACGCTCGAACGAGATGACCGCCGATCGTGGGTCGCCGACGCGGTTGAGTGCCTGCGCGATCAACAGTCGTCCTTCTCCAGCCGCGACTGTGTCCAACCAGCTGCGCTCTGTCAGAAGCCGAAGCACGGCCGGCCAGGCACGGGTCGCCGCGGCTGCACGCGCAGCCAGCAGGACGTCTTCCGGAGGGGAGTCGACCGTGAGGCGGCGGGCCAGTTCGCGGCTGGCAGTCAGGGCGAATCCGTCTCGGAGCATGCCTTCGAGCGGATCTGCGGGCCTGGAGGCAGGCAGAAGTCCCGACTCCGGGGGCAGGTCCTGCGCGCCCAGCATGGGCGCGCCGACGCTGCCAGCGAGCAACCAGGCGGCTGTCACCAGGCAGGCGAGACGCGAAGGACTCACGGCTTCAACTGCTCCCCTCGAGGCAATTCATGCGTTTGTGCTGATCGTCGACCCGTCTCATAAGTGCAATATCTCTGCCATCCCGGCTGCGGTGACGAAGACGGGGGGCGTCCGCTGCGACGCCCCCCGGTCTTCTACATCTACACGCCCGCTGTGCCGCCGATCCGCGCGGCGCGCCGGCTCACTGCGTCCAGAGCAGTCGCAGCACCGTATATCGCCCGAGTTCAGGCGTTCCCGGGAACGACGAGAAGCTGTCGTCGAACACGTTCTGAACGTCCAACTGAGCTCTCAATCCCTCAGCGCCCGGGATCTTGATGCCGAAGTTCAGGTCGAATACCGAGTAGCTGTCGACCTCACCCGCGAACACACCCGACGCCACCGGGAAGCTGTCGACGAACCGGGCCCTGACACCGGCGCTGATGCCGGAATCCTCGTTCCGATACCGGGCTCCGAAGGCGCCCTTGAAGCTGGGGGCGTTCAACGGCACGTCCTCGGTACCCGAATCGAAGACCTCGTCGCTCACCCAGGCGGCCGTCGCGCTGAGTTCCCAGTTGTCGGTGACGAGGAAGTTGATCGCCAGGTCAGCCCCGAACAGATCGAAGTCGCCGAGGTTGCGATACGTAAAGATGATCGGCGTGTCGGTCAGGCCTCCGCCCGTTTCCGGCACGATCGAACCCAGCGGTAACTGGCCGATGTTTGCCGCCAGCGCTGCCGCCGTGGCATCAGCTTCGGCCTGACTGGCGAACGCGATTCCGACCAGCGGCGTGAACTGCGCCTGCAGATAAGCCTGGACCGCGGCTCCCGGCAGAAAAACGTTTGGCGTGATCGGTTGCAGGGCCGAGATGAAGTCGCTGACCTTCGTCCAATAGCCGTTAACCGAGATCAGCCAGCGATCTCCGACCAGGCCCTTGTACCCGGCTTCGAGGGTCTGCCAGGTGGTTTCCGTCAGCCGGTCCTGCGCCTGGATCGACGTCAGATCCAGAATCGGTGCCCCGAAACCACCCGTCTCAGGGTCGATCAACGCGCCAACGACCGGTACCTGCGCCGCTGTCGGCGGCGCGATCAGCCCGAGCAGGCCGCCAGCCGCCGGGTCACCCGCCGCTATGACGGCCACGGCCTCACTCCACAACTGACCGGTAGTCGTGGGAAGGAACTCACGAGCGGTCCCGCCGAGCAGCGGGTTGAAGGGTGACATGTGCATGGGGATGTCGTTCGCGTCCCGCATGAACGACAGACCGTTCTCAGTGCCACCCTGCACACGGATGTCGTACCTGAACGGGCCCGTGATGGGCAGTGTCTGGTTCGACAGGTCGAGGAAGAAGTTGAGTGTCGTCGGCGTCGTGAACGCTCGATTGAACGTCAGACGGAAGCTGTTGGCTTCATCGGGCTTGTAGACGAGTGCCGCACGCGGCGAAAACACCGCATCATCCAGACGGGAGTGCTTGTCCACCCGCGCAGCCAGCACGACATCGAACATGTCGCTGAGGGCGCTCTCGTACTGCGCGTAGCCGCCCACCTCGTCGATCGTGTCATCGTCCTCGTGCTGACCGTTGATCGTCCCCTCCGACTGTGGGACGGTGTGCAGGTAGTCCACGCCTACAATCAGGTTGTCGTCCCCACCAAGCTGGGCAGCATGCTGGAGCTGGCCCACGAACAGCGACGATTTGTCGATCAGCGGGCGCCCCGACCGAAGCAGGAACGTCTCGTCATTGTTGTTCTTGTTGAAGAATACCTGGGCGAACGTATTCTTGAAGCTGCCCCGGAGTTGTCCGTAGTACATATCCCAGTTCTGCACCTGGCCGCCGCCCACACCGGTCAGGTCGATGCTGCTCAGCGCGGTCGAACGGCCCCCGGACAGGATGATGTTTACATCGTCCGACGGCCGAAAATCGGTGCGCACATCGAACGCATATCGTTCGAGCTGAGGCGCTTCGTCTCCCGGCGCCACTCGGCCCCCAGCGACATTGTTTACCCGGGTTTGCAGGATGTCGCCGGCATCGGAAGCCGCCAGGTCCAGGTCACCGGTGAAGTTCAGACACGCCGAACTGGCAAGGCTGAAGGACGCCGCAATACAGGCTCCCGCGAGCGCCTGCTGAACGACCTCCGAATCGTCAGTGAAGTTGAAGTCGCCGCCCTTGAAGTACTGACCGGACAGCTTCAAGCCGAACCGGCCGCTCGGCGCGGCGTAGGCGTACCGCCCTTCCGCGTGGAACACGTTTTCGGTCGTGCTCGACTGCGGTACGGTCACGAAATCGTCAGCCATGCTATTTCCGTTGGCGTCGAACGGCAGTTCGACTGTCTTCGAAGAAGACCCCTGCTGACGCAGGCCTTCGGACACGGATAGGGTGAACCCGGGCGAGTCGATCGGCGACCGGGTGAGGTAATGAATGACCCCGTTGGCGGCGTTCGGACCGTACAGGGCCGATCCAGGACCCAGCACGACTTCCACGCGCTCGATATCCGAGTTCGTCGTCGGCTGAAGGTGAGCGATGTTCACACGAAGGGATGGAACTCGCGCGATCCGATTGTCCGTGAGGCTGAGGGTGGCTCCGGAAAAGATGTTGTTGAATCCCCGGATCACCACGTGGTTCGACTGGAGCCCGGTGGTGACGACGTCGACGCCGGCCTTCTCCTTCACGTGGTCGGTCAGGGAGGTCGCGGGCCGTTCGGCGATATCCTCCTGATCGACGACCTGCACGGCCGCAGGCGCATCGAGCGCCTTCTCGACCTTCTTCGAGGTCGTGACGCTGATCGGGTTGAGCGTGAAAGCCCTTTCCAGAAGCGAAGCGCTCACGTTTGTCGTCACACCATCCGTAACGACGACGCCCGTCTCCGTAACTTGCTCCCACCCGGCCAGCGAGAAACTCACGGAATATGTGCCGGCCGACAGGCCCGTGAACTGGTAAGCACCCCCGGCACTGGTCAGGGCCGTCGAGATTACAGATCCGTCTACCCGCAGAACCTGGACCTGCACGGCCGCGAGCGCTGCTCCGTCCGCCGATGCGGTGGCCGTTCCGGCGATCGTGCCCTGTTGGGCGATGGCGGGAGTGGCGAAAGCAGCGAAGAACAGCAAGAAAGTGAGAGCCTGACGCGCAATCTTCATCGAGCGGCCTCCTGCTCCGGTGTAGCCGACCATCTGACGCCGATCGATGGGCGTCCGAGCGGGTCGAGACACGTGGAAAAATGTGGCCTAAAGCTACCGGCCGTTACTTGCTAGCACAAAATAAAGAGGGCCCGACGTAGATTCGGGCCCTCTTAACTTTATATCTGACAACGGTTACGCCAGCCTCAGGCGGCGCCGCGTTCGATGGCGTGAACAGCGTCGATCATCTTTTGCGCGCTCTCCTCCATGTCGATCACGATCCGATCGACGCGAGTGACGAAGTAGTTGTGCGCAATGTTGATCGGAATCGCGATGGCGAGACCGGAGGCCGTCGTGATCAAGGCAACCTTAATACCGCCCGCCACCAGCGTCGCCTCTACCTCACCGGCGATTTCGATCGCCTGGAAGGCCTGAATCATCCCGATGACCGTTCCGAGGAATCCGAGCAACGGCGCGACGTTCGAGAGCGTCGCCAACCACACGAGACCGCTCTCGAGCTTCGACACTTCGATGGCGCCCGCATTCTCGATCGCCTGAGTGACGCGTTCGGCGCCCTCGTTGTAGCGCTTCAGCCCGGCAGCGAGGATCTGACCGGCGGGAGCACTTGATTCCTCGCACACGGCGAGCGCCTGGTCCAGGCGCTGCTGGGCGATCAGGCCGTCGACCTCTTTGAGCAGCTTACGGTTGCTGGCGGCTTTTCCGGTGAGGCTGAAGAACTTCCAGAAGATGATGAGCATGCCTATGCCGAAACAGGCAGCAAGCGGCCACATCATGAAACCGCCACCCTCCCAGATGTCTCCTACGGCCAGCGCCTGTCCCTGACCCAGCGCGGGCGTTTCCTGCACCGCGATGAGTGCGGACGCGTACAAGCTAACCAAGATCGACCTCCACCGAGATGTTATCCCTACCCAACCCCGAGAATACGAAGGGGCCGCAAGCTATTTTCCGCAGACGCCCGCTGTCAAGGAATTTGGGGCACAGCGGCCAGCAGTTCCTGCGTGTATTCGTGCGCCGGCGCAGCAAATGTCTGGTCTGCGGGACCCGACTCCACGATGCGCCCGTCCTTCATGACGAGCACGTGGTCGGCGAGATTACGCACCACTCCCAGATCGTGTGACACGAACAGGTACGTGAGATCCAGGTCCTCCTGAAGGTCGCGGAGCAGGTTGAGGATCTGAGCCTGAACAGAGACATCCAGCGCCGACACGGGCTCATCGAGAACGATGAACTCCGGTTCCACGGCCAGGGCCCGGGCGATACCGATGCGCTGCCGCTGACCACCAGAGAACTCATGCGGGTACCGCCGCGCCGCGTCGCCTGCGAGCCCCACTTTGCTCAGGAGCGCCGTGATCAACGGAGCCGCCTCAGCGCCACGCGCGAT
>JARFPW010000215.1 GCA_029288095.1 Gemmatimonadota bacterium | reverse complement strand
GCCCCAGGGAGCCCCCGACTCCGGCGCATTGCCTCCGAGCTGCAGCCGTCCGAGCCGAGGTCGGATCCGCTGAACACGCGTCAGCCCCCGGCAGGCCTCAGATCCAGCGACGAACCTGCTTCTTGTAGTCCAGGTACGGCTCTCCGAACTTCTCGGCCAGGTCCGCTGCTTCGTGCCGGATGGCGATCAGGTAGATGACGGACCAGGTGACTGGCACGAGCAGCAAGCTCCAAAGCTCTGCGAAGAGGATTCCGAGTCCCCCCTGCATCAGGCCCATCCCGAGATACATCGGATTGCGCGTGAACTTGTAGATCCCGGTCGCGATCAGTTCAGGAGAGCTCTCCCACGGCGCCGGATCCTGCCCGGTCGATCGAAAGAGGCCGATTGCGGCCGCCATGAGGCCGAGGCCGGCGGCCAGGAGAATGCCAGCGATTGCGAAACGTGCAGCGCCAAGCAGCGGATTCGGCAGCGGACCCACCATCCAGGAGAGCGCGAACCCGGCCCCAAGACCCACCACGGGAATGATCGGAGGGGGAATGCGCACGGCGGCGCCATCGCGCTTCGTCTCTTCGCTCATCTGGACACCTCCCCGGCCGAGCGACTGGAGCGGCGCGCCTGCTCCTGGACCCGGCGTGGCCAGGAGTGTAGTCAACGCACGCGAGCGGCGAGAGCCGACCTACTCCGAGGAACGTCGCAGAATCTCCTCGAGGGCAGCACCCAGCTCGGCGACCGCGGGCTCGTCGACGATGTTGCCATGGTGAGCGTGGACCCGCGTGATCTCGAGACCGCCTTCGAAGAAACCACTCCACCCGTTGGCTGGATCCGAGTAGTCGAGGTTCGGATACTCGGGCACATCGGTGGCCCGGAACAGATGCACCCTCCCGGGATACGGTTCGGGCGTGTATCGCATCGCAGCCAAGGTGTTCGCCCGGGCCACTTCGTTCACCGCGCGGCCGAGGTCGCCAGATTCCTGGACCGGATCTGCCTCCTCCAGTTCTCGCTCCATGGCGTGCGCCCGACCGGGCGCCAGCAGGGGCTCGCCGTGACTCAGCCACCGAGCGAGGCGGTTCAGCACCCTCATCGGCAGACTTGCGCGCTTCGGGTAGCCCGGCCCGTAGGAATCGATGAAGCCGACCACGCCCACTGGGCGCCCCTGTGCACTGCGACACTGCGCGACCTCGAGTGCGATCTGACCGCCTAACGAAGGCCCCACGAGATGAACGGGCCCGTCGGGCTCGACGCCGTTCACGAGGCCGGTATAGAGCTGAGCCATGGCCTGGATCGAGTCGAGCGGTAGGTACTGTCCATCCAGACCGCGCGCCTGGATGCCGTAGACGGGCTGGCGAGGATCGAGATGAACGCCCAGGCGCCAGGCGAAGGCGGCGTGTCCACCCACGGGATGGAACAGGAAGAGGGGCGGTCGATCGCCGCCGGGCTGGACCTCGAGAAGCAGCTCTTCGGGACGAGACCTCAGGTACGTGGTCAGTTCCCTTGCAAGATCGGCCGGCGCTGGCGCCTTGAGCAGGAGCCGAACGGGCAACAGCGAGCCGAAGCGCTCCTCGAGTTCAGAGAGCACCGCGATCGCACGTAGCGAATCGCCGCCAAGTTCGTCGAAGAAGCGTTGACTCCTGCCAACGCCTGCACGCCCGAGAACCTTTGCGAATGCGTTCGCGACCAGACGCTCGGTCTCCGTGCGTGGCGCGTCTCCCTCCGCAGTCGTGGTCGTGCCGTCCGAAGTCCGGGGGCGACCGCGCAGGGCCTTCGTATCGATCTTGCCGGCGAGGGTGACCGGAAGCTCGTCCAGCCACGTGAACGTGGACGGAAGCATGTAGGCCGGCAGGATCCTCGATAGCTCCGCGCGGAGTGCTGGCACCTCGGGACGATCGGTTTCGGACCCCACGAGAAAGGCGGCGAGCCCGGCGGCAACGCCTTCGTCTTCGAAGGCCACGACGGCGCTCTGCTCGACGCCATCCACGGTGGCGAGTGCCGCCTCGATCTCTCGCAACTCGATGCGGTACCCGCGCAGCTTGACCTGGTCGTCCGCGCGACCGAGGTACTCGAGCACCCCGTCGTGCCGCCAGCGGACGCGATCCCCGGTCCGATAGACCCGGTCTCCGGCTGCGACCTTTTCGACAGAGAACTTCTCCCGAGTCAGTCGGGGTTGTCCGAAATACCCGTCGGCCACGCCGGGCCCGCCAATCCAGAGCTCGCCGCTCTGGCCCGGGGCGGCGAGTCGTCCTGCCGAGTCCACGACATGACAATGGGCATTGTCGAACGGCGTGCCGATGGGGACCCGGCCCGGGACCTCTCCGGCGGGAACGCGGTAGCAGGTGCTGGCAACCGTCGCTTCGGTGGGGCCGTATTCGTTGACCAGCGCTGCCCCCGGAACGACGCGCCAGTGGCGTGCGACGACGGCGGGTGCGCAGGCCTCGGCACCCACGATCACGGTTCGCAGTGACGCCAGCTCCTCCGGGTTGGCGCGATCGAGGACCCGACCGTAGAAGCTCGGGATCATGTCCACGGCATCGATGCGTTCATCGCGAATCAGCGCACGGAGGGCGGCGGGGTCGGAGCGAAGCTCGGGCTCGGGGAAGCAGACGGTTCCGCCACTCGAGAGCATCCAGAAGACGCCCCCGTAGCCGGCGTCGAAGGCAAGCGAGTACGGCAAGAGGAGCCGCTGCGGTGTCTCCTCGAACCGCAGGAAGCGGGCGCGCAAATGGCTTGCGATGGCCCGATGCGGCACCCGGACGGCTTTGGGAAGCCCTGTCGAACCCGACGTGAAGCACAGGTAGGCCGCACTCTCGGGCGAACCGGGACCCACGGGAGCTTCTCCGGAAGCCCGGCCCCGGGCCGCCAGGTCTTCGAGCGAGACGTGGGCGACTCCGGGCTCCGGTTCCGCCGGAGTCGAGCCAGCGTCCACGATGATCAGCCACGTTTCAGCGGCCTCGACCATCGCCAGGCGCCGCCGGGCCGGCTGTTCCGGATCGATCACGACGTAGGCGGCCCCGGCCGCAAGGACGCCCAGCATCGCGAAAACGATGGCGTCCGGGTCACGAAGCGCCAACAC
>JARFPW010000180.1 GCA_029288095.1 Gemmatimonadota bacterium | reverse complement strand
GGAGGAACGATGCGTCAGCGGAGTACAGTTACGCGTTTCGCGATAGCAGCCTTGTTGGTCGGCGCCCTGCCGGGACTGGCTCTGGCCCAGCAGCGACGTGGCCCGGACCTGGATGAGACAATGGCCGAGCTGACGGAGAAGCTGGAGCTGGAGGAAGTACAGGCGACCCAGATCCGCGAGCTGTTGCTCGTCCAGAACGAGGAAAGCAGGAAAATGATGGAGGAGGCCCGCGCGTCCGGTCAGGGTCGGTCTGCGTTCGGCGCGATGCGGGAGCGTATGCAGGAGATGCGCCAGGCAACCGATACCAAGATCAAAGCCCTCCTCACCGAGACGCAGGCGGCGAGATACGAGGAAGTCCTGGCAGAGCGAGCCGCAGCACGGCGCAGCCGCCGCGGCCAGGGAGGCCCTCCGGGGGCGCCACGCGGCACCTGACCCAAAGCGTCGCCCGGGCCTGTCTGTCCCGCCCCCAGATGAGCATCTTGGCGTTATGGACGACGGGGGACAGGCCGAATATCGAGCAGGATTCGTAGCCCTGGTGGGGCTGCCAAACGTCGGGAAGTCGACCCTGGCCAATGCCCTGACTGGCCAGCCGTTGAGCATCGTAACCGCGCGGCCGCAGACAACCCGGCAGCGCGTGACAGCCATCTATTCGACGGATACGCACCAGGCGGTGTTCGTCGATACACCGGGCCTCCTGGAGCCCCGGTATCTGCTTCAGCAATCCATGCAGAGTGAAGCGCGAACGGGGGCGGTAGACGCCGATGTGCTGGTGTACGTCGTTGACGTGGGCTATGAACGCAGCCTTGAACACGCCGCCGAGTACTCTCCTCCACCGGGTCCGCGAACGTTGCTCTGTCTAAACAAGGCGGACCGGGTCGATGCCGACACGCTTGCTGCGGTTGCCGGCCGGTTCGAAGCGTCGGGAGACTGGGAGGCAGTCGTATCGACAACCGCCACGTCCGGTAAGGGTCGAGAGGAACTGCTCGACGCAATTCTCGAGAGACTTCCGGAGAGCCCGCCACTGTATCCACCGGAGGATCTTGCTACTGCACCTGTGCGGTTCTTCGTCGCGGAGCGGATTCGGGAGGTGTGCTTCGAAGAACTGGACGAGGAACTTCCGTATAGCCTTGCGATCGGAATCGAGGAGTACCGCGAGGGTTCTGAGCCATTGTACATAGCGGCCACGATTTACGTCGAGCGAAAGTCGCAAAAAGGAATGGTGATCGGGAAGGGCGGCCGAACGGTGAGGCAGATTGGCGTTCGATCGCGACAAAGCATTGAAGCCTTCGTCGAATCCCGTGTGTACCTCGACCTGCGGGTCAAGGTGCTGGCCAACTGGCGCAAGAATCCGGGCAAGCTTAAGCTCCTCGGGTATCCCGTCCCTCACGGTTGAACCGTGAATTTCCGGATGAAACCTCATGAGCCTTGATCCTGTCCTGATTGAGATTCTGGTCTGCCCGAAATGCCGCGGTGAGTTGGAATACCGGGACTCGGAAGCCGAACTCAGATGTCCGACATGCCGGCTCGTGTACCGCATTGAGGATGACATCCCGATCATGCTGATCGATGAAGCCACGCCGTATTAGCGTTCGCGCCTGCCTGTCGACGATCGCTTGCCTGGGCCTCCTGGCAGCACCTCGAGCGGCGGCGCAGAGTATCGAGATAGTAGACGCCTCGTCTGCCGATGAAGCCGCGTCCTTTCTGCTCATACCGCTGGGCGCCCGGAATATCGGCTTTGGGGGTGCGATGGCCGGGTCCCGTGGTGACGTGGAAGGTATGCTATGGAATCCGGCCTCGATCGCCGGCGTGGATGACTGGGCGGTGTTCTATCACGGATCGAACGATTTCGGAACCTCGACGCATGCGGTAGGCGGCGTGTTCTCTCTGAACGCGACGAGGATCGGGCTTTCCCTCCTGACACTCGACCTGGGAACGATCGACGGGCGGGACGAGTTCAACCAACCCACGGGAAGCATAGAGATCGATAACACGCTGCTAACCCTCACGGTAGCACGACCAATCTCAGGTGTGTTAGAGGTAGGCGGGAGCTACAAGCTTCTGCGAATCGGTGGTGCCTGTCCCGGGTGTGGCGGCGCCGAGCCGGACGCGACGGGGCATGCATTCGACGCGGCCGTCATCGTGAGGCCGCCGGGAGTCGATCGACTGCGCGTTGGTCTCATCCTGTCGAATCTCGGGCCGAGCCTCGCGTTCAGTTCGGGCGGCGCCAAGAGCGCGCTTCCTTCGAGGATCAGAGTCGGAGCCGAAGCGGATGTGTTACGGCGGGACGGGGACACGCCGGTGGACCTGCTCATCAGGGCCGATGTCCGCCAGGTCCTGACCGAGTTCGACGCTCTGGACCTGTTTGCGGGCGCGGAGGTCGGGTATGCCGGAATCGCCTACCTCCGGGCTGGATATGCAGCGGGCGGAGAGGGCAGATCGGGGCCGTCGCTGGGCATTGGGATCCGGTATGACGGATTCATACTCGATGTGGGCCGTAGCTTCGACGACTTCTCGGATTTCGATACGGACAGTCCATTTCAGGTTTCGGTGGGTTATCAGCCCTGACGCGTCGCCTGTAGAGCGGGACCGTTTGCTCGCCTTCCTCCGGGAGTCCGCCCGACGTCCGATGCGAGCAAAGGAACTGGCGCGGGCCCTCGACGTGCCGCAGGACGACTATCGCTCCTTTCGTCGTCTGCTCGAGGCACTCGAGACGGACGGTCTCCTGGTCCGCCAGAACCGTGGACGATACGCAATCCCCGAGCAGTTCGACCTCGTAGCGGGTCGGCTCCAGACAACCCGGGCCGGAGACGGGTTCGTCATCCCCGATGAAGCCGGTAGTGAGGACGTATTCGTTCCCGGTCGTCAGCTGGCGACCGCTGTCGATGGTGATCGTGTGCTGGTTCGCATTGAGCGCCGGCCAGCGGGACGGAACCCGGCCGGCCGCATCGTGCGGATCATAGAGAGGGCCTGGACACGGGTCGCTGGCGTCTTCCACGCGAAGCGGGGGTATGGCTTCGTCGTGCCGCAGGAACCCGCTCTGGCGGGTGATCTGTTCATCCCGCCAGACCG
Source organism: Gemmatimonadota bacterium (assembly GCA_029288095.1). Classification (GTDB taxonomy): domain Bacteria; phylum Gemmatimonadota; class Gemmatimonadetes; order Palauibacterales; family Palauibacteraceae; genus JARFPW01. The sequence goes on along the minus strand of JARFPW010000180.1, from coordinate 1,624 downwards.
GACGGCGGGCGCCGCCGACGGTGATATCGTGGTGGTAGGTATCGACAGTTGGGGAGAGGACGAACCCTCGCCGGTTGGTCACATAGAGCGGATACTCGGGCGCCCCGAAGATCCAGGCGTGGACGTTCTCGCGATTCTCATCGGTCACCAGTTACCGTTTGAATTTCCCGACGACATCGAGGCCGAAGCCACCAAGATCGCCCGCCGCGGCATCCGTCCCGAGGACCTGCTCGAGCGCGAGGATTTTCGCGACCGGCTCGTCGTCACGATCGATCCCGAGGACGCGCGGGACCATGACGACGCGATCTCGGTGCAAGCCATGGCGGATGGTACCTATGAGGTCGGTGTTCACATCGCCGACGTGTCCTGGTACGTCAAGCCTGGCAGCGCGATCGATCGGGAGGCCTGGGAGCGAGCCACGAGCGTCTACCTCGTGGATCGGGTGGTTCCGATGTTGCCCGAGTCTTTGTCGGGGGGGCTGTGTTCGCTCGTCCCGGACGAGGACCGCCTCACCGTCTCAGCAGTGTTCGTACTGTCGGAGGAAGGGCATGTGCGCGATCTCCGTTTCGCTCGGACGGTGATCCGCAGTGCTGCCCGGCTGTCGTACGAGGATGCGCAGATCAGGCTCGACGGGGGCATCGACGACGAACTCAGCGACTCCTTGCAGCGCGTGTCGAGCATGTGTCGGACCGTGCGCGAGCAGCGGAAGGAACGAGGAGCGATCGACTTCGCGATCCCAGAAACGAAGGTCGAACTGGATGGCGAGGGCCGAGCGGCGGCCATTCACCCCCGCCCGCGGCTGGAGGCCCATCGGTTGATCGAGGATCTCATGATCCTGACGAACGAAGCCGTGGCGCGGTACGGTATCGAGCACGAGCTTCCGTTTCTATACCGGATTCATGAGCCGCCAACCGAGGATCGTCTCGACTCGCTGCGCCGCGTGGCGGGTGTGTTCGGGGCCACCCTCCCGGCCGATGGGATTCGGCCTGGTGACCTGTCCCGACTCATCGATTCGATGTCCGGTAAACCGCAGGAATACCTTGTGTCCACTGTCGCGCTGCGAAGCATGAAACGGGCGCGGTATGCCGTACGCAACCTCGGACATTTCGGACTCGGTTCCGATGCGTACCTGCACTTCACATCTCCCATCCGACGTTATGCGGACCTGGTCGTGCACCGGGCGCTCGTTCGACGTCTTGGCGGGAAGAAGGGAAGCCCGAAGGCTGCGGAGCCCGATGCCCTGGAACGCACCGCCCTTCACGTATCGGAGCGGGAGCGGCGGGCCGAGGATGCGGAACGGGATTCGGTGGAACTGAAGAAGATCGAGTACATGCGGCGGCATCTCGGGGACGAATTTGAGGGCACAATCAGCGGCGTCACCGGGTTCGGGCTGTTCATTCTGATGGACGACGTGCTGGTCGAGGGCCTGATCCGGATCAGTTCGCTGGTAGATGACTACTACCACTATGACGAGACGACCTGGTCCCTCACGGGCCGTAGATCGAAGCGGACCTTCCAGCTTGGTCAGCGTCTCGTCGTCCAGGTGGCTCGGGTGGATACGGAATCCCGCCAGATCGATCTCGAACTGGTGTCTGGTCCGCTTGACCGCATTGGTGGTCAGGAC
>JARFPW010000014.1 GCA_029288095.1 Gemmatimonadota bacterium | reverse complement strand
GATGGCGTGATGACCCTGGGGATGACTCAGCCGCTGGGTCCGCTGGCTCTAGCGGACCACATCGGTCTCGACACCTGCCTGTCGATTATGCGGGTTCTGCACCGTGACCCGGGCGACGACACGTATCGTCCCTGCCCGCTGCTGGTGAAGTACGTCTCCGCGGGACGATTCGGCCGGAAGTCGGGCCGTGGGTTTTACGAGTACGCGACGGACGGCCGTTCGTGAGTCGCCGGTCTTACGGGGGCACGCTCCTTACGGATGAGCAGCGCCAGATTTGTGAGCTGGCCAGGCAGTTCGCGGTCGAGGAACTGCGGCCGAGAATCGAGGAGCGGGACGAGGCCGAGGGGCAATTCGACCGATCGCCGGTGGATCAGCTCGGCGAGTTGGGCTTTCTGGGCATGCTCATCCCGGAGGAATACGACGGGCTGGGTCTGGACATGCTCACGTATCTGTACGCTCTCGAGGAAATCTCATGGGGCGACCCGTCGGTTGCCGTCTCGATGAGCGTGCACAATTCGCTGCCCACGCAGGTCCTCCTTCGCCACGGCAGCGAATCGCAGAAGGATCGATGGCTCAAGCCGATGGCTCGCGGGGAAGTACTGGGAGCCTTTTCCCTGTCGGAGGCGGGGTCCGGCAGCGATGCGGCAGCCCTTCAAGCGCAGGCAATCCGGGAAGGGAACACATGGCGCCTCCGCGGTGAAAAACTGTGGGTGACCAACGGTGCCTCTGCGGATCTGGTGCTGCTGATGGCGCGCACGGACACGCCAGAAGACAGGCGCGGCACTCGGGGAATCGGTGCATTCATCGTTCCCACCGACTCTGCGGGTTACGTTCCCGGCCGCAAGGAGCGCAAGCTCGGCCTGCGTGCGTCTGAAACGCTAGCCGTGGCCCTCGAGGATCTGGTCCTGGGAGACGAGCACCTCATCGGTGAGCCCGATCGAGGCTTCGGCTACGCCCTGGAAGCCCTGGAGGGCGGTCGGCTCGGGATCGCGGCCCAGGCGGTCGGGATCGGCGAAGCGGCGCTCGATCATGCGCGCGATTATGCCGACACGCGTAGCCAGTTCGGTAGCAAGTTGAGAGAGTTTCAGGGAATCCAGTTCAAGCTTGCCGAAATGGCCACACGCCTGGAAGCGGCGCGTGGCCTGATGTACAGAGCAGCGCAAGCGTACACGGCGAACGAACCTCGCCGTCGCAAGCTGTCAAGTATGGCTAAGTTGTACGCGAGCGAGGCTGCCATGTACATCTCCCGGGAGGCCGTGCAGGTGTTCGGCGGCTACGGCTACAGCCGCGAGTATCCTGTCGAGAAGTTGTTTCGAGATGCGAAGGTGACCGAGATTTACGAAGGCACGAACGAAATCCACCGTTTGATCATCGCTCGTGAACTGTACCTTGAGAGAGGAATGAACTCGTGACGCAGAGCGCGACGGAGTCGGCGGCAGCCGCAGTGAAGGAAACGGCGCCCGAGCTGTTCGATCTGATCAGTCAACATGAGCACGAGCAAGTGCTCTTCACATATGAACCGTCCTGTGGCTATCGCGGAATCATCGCGATTCACGATTCGAGCCTTGGTCCGGCGCTCGGCGGCACGCGCTTTTGGGACTACGAGAGCGACGCCGATGCCCTGATCGACGTGCTTCGGCTCGCGCGAGGCATGACCTACAAGGCGGCCGTGGCCGGTCTCAACCTTGGAGGCGGGAAGTCCGTCATCATCGGCGACAATCGTACGACGCACCGTGAGATGATCATGCGGACCCATGGACGAGCCGTCGAATCGCTCGGTGGCAGGTACATTACGGCCGAGGACGTCGGCACCGCGGTCGAGGACATGACCTACATCGGAATGGAGACGGAGCATGTGGTGGGGATGGCCGGGAAATCCGGCGATCCGTCGCCTGTGACGGCGTACGGCGTGTACCGCGGGATCAAAGCCTGCGCGTATCGGCGCTACGGGAGCGATGAACTCGCCGGCCGGACTGTCATGGTTCAGGGAGCCGGACACGTAGGCTACTTCCTGGCTCAGGACCTGGTGGACGAGGGCGCCAAGGTGTTCGTCGCCGATATCGATCCGGAGCGAGTCCAGCGCGCCTGCGACGATCTCGGCTGCGAAGCCGTTCCGGCCGATGACGTGTTCGACGTCGACGCCGACGTGCTCGCACCGTGTGCCCTGGGAGCGATTCTGAACGATGAGACGATCCCGTCGCTCAAGGTGGATATCGTCGCCGGGGCGGCCAACAATCAGCTGGCCCGCTCGCGTCATGCCGAAGCCATCAAACAGCGCGGTATCCTCTACGCTCCCGACTACGTGGTCAACGCCGGCGGGCTGATCAACGTCTACTCGGAGCTGGTGGGCTGGTCGCTCGACCGCTCGAAACGGAAGGCGGCGGAGATCTACACCACCTTGCTCCACATCTTCGAGCTGGCAGATGCTGAGGGTGTGACCAGTGCCGAGGCGGCGGATCGACTAGCGATACAGCGTGTCGAAAGTGTCGCCAAGCTGCACCGGACGTTCCTCTAATGGGATCCCTGGGCGACGTCGATCCGATGATCCGGGGGCTGATCGATTCCGAGATCCGCCGCCAGTCCGAGGGGCTGGAGTTGATCGCCAGCGAGAACTTCGTCTCGGAAGCAGTCCTCGAGGCCCTGGGTTCCGTCCTGACCAACAAATACGCGGAAGGATATCCCGGCCGCCGATACTACGGTGGGTGCGAGCACGTTGACGAGGTCGAGGACCTCGCCCGGGAGCGGGCGTGCGAACTGTTCGGTGCGGACCACGCGAACGTGCAGCCGCATAGCGGGGCCCAGGCCAACATGGCTGCCTATCTCGCGTTCCTGGAGCCCGGCGACAAGGTGCTCGGCATGGACCTGTCGCACGGCGGGCACCTCACGCATGGATCTCCGGTCAACGCCAGCGGAAAGCTGTACGATTTTGTGGCGTACGGAGTGCGGGAGGACGACGCTCTCATTGACCTTGATCAGCTCGCTCGGCTGGCCGAGGCCGAACAGCCGAAGATGATCGTAGCGGGCGCCAGCGCGTATTCCCGGATCATTCCGTTCGAAGAAATGGCGGCCATAGCGAGCTCCGTCGGCGCGGTCTTCATGGTGGACATGGCCCACATCGCGGGCCTGGTAGCGGCGGGCGTGCATCCATCACCGGTGCCATGGGCCGATATCGTAACTTCGACCACCCACAAGACGCTGCGCGGACCGCGTGGAGGGCTGATCCTGTGTCGCGGAGATCACGCGAAACTGGTCGACAAGGCGGTGTTCCCGGGTATGCAGGGCGGCCCCCTGATGCATTGCATCGCGGCGAAGGCCGTGGCCCTCAGCGAGGCATCGAGTGAGGAGTTCCGAGCCTATTCGAGGCAGGTTGT
>JARFPW010000012.1 GCA_029288095.1 Gemmatimonadota bacterium | reverse complement strand
ATCAGCACCAGACCGCCGATGATCAGGCCGACCGTCACCACCGCAGCCGTCGGCGAGCTTCGTCTCTCATCGATCGCCGCGAGACGGGGGGGGACATCTCGCCGGCGCGACATCGCCAGGAGGACTCGCGACAGGCCGAGCACCAGGTTGAGGAGGACGCCGAGCATGGCCGTGATCGCCCCCAGGGCCAGGACCTTGGCCAGGACCGGACCGCCAAACGTCCTCGCGGTTTCCTCGAGCGGAGCCGCCGTGGACGATGTAAGCTCGGCCAGGCGGGCGGCGCCCACCGACCCGACCGCCACGACTCCGACGCTCAGGTACAGGAGCGCGGATACGATCAGCGTGACGATGATCGCGCGGGGAATCGTGCGCTCGGGGTCCGTGACCTCCTCGCCGAGAGTGGCGATTCGGCCGTATCCCGTATAGGCGACGAACATGAGGGCTGTCGCCTCGAGGAGACCACGGAACTCCCCCGGACGGGGGATGATCCCCGCCAGGTTCACGTGCGCGGACCTGGTCGCGGCGGGAAGTCCCAGGAGGACGAACAGGCCCAGCGTGGTCAGGGTGATTCCGACGATGACGGCATTGGCCCTGTTCGAGCGAGACGTCCCGTGCCACACGAGCGCGGTCACGACGAGCACGGCGATCAGACCCAGAACCACGCGCTGCACGGCGCCACCATACCCGAGGGCGTCCAGCAGATAGCCCGCGAGGCCCAGCGCCGCCGTGGCGGCGGACGCCGACTTGGCGCTCATGAACATCCAGCCGGCCGTGAAACCCAGCGTCGGGCTCAGGTACCGGTAGCCATACTCGTAGGTCCCGCCGCTCACCGGGTGCGCCGCCGCCAGCTGGGCGCTCGACAGCCCGTTGAACGTGGCGAGCAGCGCCGCGAGGCCGATCGCGATCACCACGGAGGGCCCTGTCACGCCAGCCGCGATCCCGATGCTTATGAACGCGCCGGTACCGACGATCGAACCCAGGCCCAGCAACACTGCGCCCGGAAGGCGAACCACGCGGCGCAGGCTGGGCTGCGCGACAGCGTCGGTCGACGGGGCCACGGCCTAGCCGATCACTCGACGGTGAACTCTTCTACCATCCCCCGGGCGGCGCCCGACTCGGCAATCCATGCGTAGCGGCCCGGCTCCAGGTCCACGGTGAAGAACGCCGTGTACCCTGACGGCATCTCGTGTACCCCCCCGACGAACGCCGCCGGCGAAGGGGCTCGGAGGCCGTCGATGTTCATCCAGTCCATCCACTCGACGACCTCGTCCAGATCGGCTCCTTCCTCCAGGCGGACCACGTGGACGTCGTTGCCCAACCCGAACTCGGGGTGTTCGTCGAAGTTAACCGCCATCGTCTGCCGGCCTGCCTCCGGCGTGCCCTCGATGGCCATGGTGTTCTCGAACAGGGTGATATCGACATCAGCTCGCGGAGGTCGGCCGCCGGAATCCTCGGCCGTGACCGTGAGCGGCAGCGCCATGCCGAGCATGGTGTGAAACTCGCCGTCGGCCGTCTTCACATAGCACTCCATGACATAGTTCCCGGGGGTGAGACGCATTGTGGCCTGCGCCGTCTTGCCAGGAGCTACAAGTCCGGGCCCGCCCATTGGGGCGGCCGAGGCATACCACTCGGGGAGCGCCTCCCCGATCATCGCTCCGGCGCCGGCTTTGTCTACCGCGCCGGATTGCAGCGCTTCCCACGCGCCGCCAAACGCCATACCCACGTCCGCGGCGTAATCTTCGATCGTCTTGCCCTCGGGGAGGAGGGTGAGGAAGACGAAGTGGTGCTCCTGCCCCTCGTTCACCATGCGCATCGTGACCCAGCCCGATGCGATCTCGGTGGGCCCGACGAAGGCGTAGTCGCGGGCGATGTACTCGACCACGGAAGACCCGGATCCTGATTCCGCGGTGGTGGCGGCTCCCTCATCGAGTGTCTGGTTTTCGCTCTCGTCCGCCGGCTGGCACGCGGCGAGCGCGCCGACGGAAATCGCGAGAGCGGTGAATACGACGCTACGTGGTGCGATCAAGGAGCCTCCCCGGTCGTGATTACGTGATCGATTGCCGTCTACAGAAACCCCACGTCCCCGCGCAGTCAACGGAAGGCCGTTGGAAGGCCGCGGCCGGATCCCTACATTGGGCCGCGAAACGAAAACTCAACCTCAGACACGAAACGTGCACCATGGCCAAGACGAGCTCGTTCGACGTGAGCACCGGCGTGGATCTCCAGGAAGTGGACAATGCCGTCAACCAGGCTCACAAGGAGGTCGCGCAGCGCTACGACTTCAAGGGTACGAACTGCACGATGCAGTTCGACCGTGCGGCCGCTTCCGTGGCCCTCGAGGCCGATGACACCTACCGGCTCCAGGCCCTCGCCCAGGTTCTGAGAGAGAAGCTGTCGAGGCGGAAGGTCCCGCTGAAGAACCTCGACGAGAGCAAGGTCGAGGAGGGGTCCCTCGGCAGGGCCCGGCAGACGATCGGGTTCAAGCAGGGGATCGACCAGGAGACCGGCAAGAAGATCTCCAAGGACGTCCGGGCGGAAGGGTTCAAGAAGGTACAGGTGCAGATCCAGGGCGATGAGCTGCGGATCATCGCGCCGTCGAAAGACACCCTGCAGGAAGTCATGGCCTACCTCCGCACGCAGGACTACGGGATCGAGCTGACGTTCGGCAACTATCGGTAGGCGGATGACAGGCTGGATCCTGGCACTACTGTTCGGCACCCTCGCGTGGCGCACGCTGCGCTACGCCCTGGTCTTTCCGATGTGGGGCGACGAGGGGATGCTGGCCGTCAACTTCCACGCCCGCGGCTTCCTCGAGCTGCTCTGCCCCCTGGACTACGGACAGGTCGCGCCGCCGGGGTTCCTGTGGCTGGAGCTGGCGGCCTCGAAGCTCCTCGGGTTCTCCGAACCGGCTCTTCGCCTGGTTCCCTACCTGGCGGCCGTGGCCGCCGTGCTGTTGTTCTGGCTGGCGTGCCGGAAGCTGCTCGATCGGCGGTCGGCGCTCATGGCGCTCGCCGTGTTCGCGGCCTCGTTCTACCCGGTCCGCTACGCGGCAGAGGTGAAGCCGTACAGCCTCGATCTGCTGCTCGCGCTGGCGGTCATTCTCGCCGCTTGGGCCGTATACGAGCGACCGACGCTGGCCGGTCGGTGGACCGCGTTCGCCGTCGTCGCAGCCGTGTCCGCCTGGCTCTCATATCCGTCGATATTCATGAGCGGCGGCGCCTGCCTGTGGCTCCTGGCGTACGCGTCGGGCGAAGGGCGGACCCGCCCCTGGGCGCACGTGCTGGCCGCCGGGCTGCTCATCGGCGCGAGCTTCCTGGCGATGTACGTGCTGTCGGGGAGCGGCCAGCGCGCCACGGCACCTGCGTCTTACTGGAGCGCGGGCTTCCCGCCGATGTCCGAGCCGTGGCTGATACCGCTATGGGCTCTCGACGTCCACACCGGGATGATGATGGCCTACCCGAACGGAGGTCATTC
>JARFPW010000081.1 GCA_029288095.1 Gemmatimonadota bacterium | reverse complement strand
GTCAGGTTTTGAGCGCTGGCAAACAACGTTCCGAAGCGGCCGACCTGCTTTTGCCCCGCGATGCTCAGCACCAGGAAGGAGTCCGTTCCCTGTCCGGCCGGGATGGAGCCGCTGCCAGCTATCGTCCTCATCGCGGCGGTGTACGTGACTGAGACATCGAGCGACCATTCATCCGTTTCGAGGCCGAGGCTTCCGAACAGCTGGTGTGGCGCCAGGTACGGAAGCCGGTCGCCCTCCTCGACGCTTCCCCATTCTGCGAAGGCGCTCTCGAAGGTCGTCAGGAAGGTCGCGTTCGTATACGTGTAGGCGAACTTGAGTGGCACCCTGACGTGCGCGCCGGCGGAACCGAACTCGGTTCGTGCGGAGGCCTCGACACCCCATACGCGGGCTGCGCCACCGTTGAACTGGTCACCGGCGCCGCCGGATCCGGACGCGAGCGTCGCCTCGCCGAGAACGTTGTCATAGTCGTTCAAAAACAGCACCAGCTCGCCCGAAGAGGACGCCAGGTCGAGTGCGGCTCCCAGTTCGTAGTTCATGCTGGACTCGGCTTTCGTCTGATCGTCCGCTCCCGGCCCCGGTGGGGCGAAGCCGCGGTGCGCGCCGGCAAACAGCCGCCAACCGTCGGCCGGGCGAATCGACGCCCCGATTCCAGGGAGAACCACGTCGGTACCGTTCTCCCTGACTCGTGTCGGCACGGCCCTTCGGGGATCGTCGGGAGAATAGTCCGTCCTGGTGAAGTCGATCGTCTCGAAGCGGAGGCCAGGGGTGAGGGTGAGCCGGCCGAGATCGACCCGATCCTGGAGATAGAAGGCCCAGGCGCTGGCGTCGCTGACCCGGTTGGACTGACTGCCCGGCTCGCCCGCTTCTTCGAGCATCATGCGACCGGCGGACATCGTGTAGCTGTCTTCGTGCTGGAACCTGTCCTCCCTGTCCCAGTGGTACCGTATTCCCAGCTCCACCTCGTGACGGGCCCCGAACAGAGAGCCGCCGGTCCCGATCACCGACTGAATCCCCCGGGCGTCGTATTCCCGGTTGTTCGCCCGGACCCGCAGGTCGCCAGGACCACTGTCGCCGCCCTGCAGGATCGTCAGTTCCGCAGGAGACCCGTCGGAAGCAGCGAGCACGGATCCGATGCTCCTGCCGCCCACGCTCTGCAGCTTGTACCAGTTGCGGGCTACGTCGTGACGGTATGCGGTTGTCGTGACATCGAGCGCCGGACCGAGTCGCAGAAAGTGGCGAACGGAAATCTGTGACTGATCGACCCGCATCACGTCCTCGCGGGAGGCCGCATAGCGCAGCAGCGGGTTCGCCGCGAAGTCCGTGTCCGTGAGCCCCAGGTAGGTCTCGTCAGACCGCTCGTCATACAGCCCGAGCTTCAGCTCCAGCTCCTGGTACGGTCCGGGCGCGGTCCGATCCGTACTGACCCGGAGCTTGCCGATGTAGTCGTGGACTTCGAAGCCCGTCCCACCGCCGCCGCTGATCTGCTTGAATCCGTCCGATCCCAGCTGGTACGTCTCGGCCAACCAGCCGAACCGATCAGAGGACCCGCCTGCGCGCACGTGCACGCGCCTGGTCGCGTCTGCCCCGAGAGCGCCGTCAACATCCCAGCGCATATTCGATGGGATCGGGCTCGATACCAGGTTAAGGGCGCCGCCGGTCGTACGCGGTCCGTACCGGATCTGGCTCGAGCCCTTCCGGACCTCGATGGCTGACATCCGGCCCGCTACCGGGAAGTAGTACGCGGAAGGAGCCGAATACGGCGCGGGGGCGATGAGTACTCCATCCTCCATCAGCGTGATCTTCGAGCTCCGCTCCGTGCCCGATCCACGCAATCCGATGTTCGGACGCAGGCCATAGCCGTCCTCTTCCTGAACATTCACGCCGGGGAGCTGGCGCAGAAACTGGTGCACGTCGTCCACGGCGGACGCCGTGCCGGCAAGATCGTCCTGGTCCAGGACCTGAACGGACCCTGGAACATCGACGGCCGATTCCGACAGGCGAACGCGACGATTGATCACCTGGACCGGAGTCAGTTCGATGGCAGCCGGCTGCAAGTCGCTCGGCGATAGCGTGACGTCACCATCGACGGACAGAGCCACTTCCGATGTGCGCCACCCGAGGAGGTTGATGCGAAGAGTGAAGCGTCCGTGCGGCACACCGGTGAACAAGAAGCGACCGTCGCGGTTCGTGACGGCGCGGCGGTCGAGCTCGATGATTTCGACGAGCGCGCCTTCGACGGGGCCCGACGCCGAGTTGACGACTCCCTCGACGCGCGCCGAGGAGGCGTCCTGGGCTGCCAGATGGCTGGTGCCGGCCGGGAGGACAAGGGACACCGCGAGCACCGCCGACATGGCCATCCGGCGACGCCGGGCACTACGGCTCAACGATCGGACCATCTATCCCTCTTCGGCCATGAAATCGGAAAGGACACTGCGCCTGAACGCTAGTTGAGAGTCAGTCTCAATTAGCAACGAGAGGATAGTCCGACCAGCCGGACCGGTCAAGCTGCGAGACAGCC
>JARFPW010000291.1 GCA_029288095.1 Gemmatimonadota bacterium | reverse complement strand
CGGCGGGTTTCGCCTCCTCAGCGAGGAAGCCTGGCGGGTCAGGGACCGAGTCCTCGGCCCCGAACCTCTCCCGTCGACGTTCAGCGCCCGGGACCTCGAGACAGCTCAAGGCTCCGGTCGGGCGCCTATCAACAAAGCACTGCTGAACCAGCGGCGCATCGCAGGCATCGCAAACAGCTACGCCAGCGAGGCGCTCCATCGGGCGCGTATCGACCCCCGCCGCATCTGTGCGACGCTCACCGAACCGGAGGGGCGGCGATTGCATCGGGGACTGCGCTCGGTCCTGTCCGAAGCATTGCGGGATTCGGGCACCAGCCTCCGTGACTACCAGGCCGTCAACGGGCGCTCCGGCAAATTTCAGAATCGGCTGCGGGTATATGACAGAGAGGGTCGGCCATGTCGGCGATGCGGCGAAGACATCCGCCGCGTGCAGCTGGCGGGCCGCAGTTCCTACTTCTGTCCCGGCTGCCAGACATGACTGAACGTCAGACCGCCCGCGAGCCAGGCTCGTGGTGAATTATGCCGACCAGGACGACAAGCAGCTGGTTGGCCTGTGCCGACGAGGGGACGAACGCGCCGCCCGCGAACTCGTCGAGCGCTTCCAGAGACCGGTGTTCTCGATCGTCTACCGGATGGTGCGGGATCGGGAGAGGGCGGAAGACCTGACCCAGGAGACGTTCGTTCGGACGTTCAATAACCTCGATCGATACGACCGCTCCTACAAGTTCTCCTCCTGGCTGTTCAAGATCGCCTACAACCTCACGGTCGATCATCTACGCAAGAAGGAGCTCCGTACGATCTCCATTCATGGCTCGCCGGACGCGGTAACGGCCGACCAGCAGGAAGCGACGTCGGTCACTCTCGAAAGCTACGAGGAAGCGCCGGACGTCCGGTTGGAGTCGCTCGAACTGGCAGGCCAGTTGGAGGAAGCGATCGGTCAGCTTCGCGCCGAGTACAGAACCGCGATTCTTCTGAGGCACGTGGAGGGCCGCGCCTACGAGGAAATCGCGGACATAATGGACATCCCGCTGGGCACTGTTAAGACCTACATCTTCCGGGCTCGCAGGCAGCTCAGGGAAGATCTCTCGGACCTCCACGAAGAGCCCGAAAACTGAAACTTTGGCCCGACCCGGTCCGTACGGCGGACATGAAGGAGATCGGTATGAACCGCGACATCACGACGGACACACATCTGACGGCCGATGAGCTCGACCTGGCAGCGGCGAATCCCGCTGGCCTGGTCGACGCCCAAAGAAGCCATGTCGCCACGTGCAAGCGGTGCGCGGATGGCGTGGCTGATGTGCGTCACGTGTCTGTCGCGCTCCGGGACCTGCCGGTCGTGTCTCCGCGGCCCGGGCTTGCCGAACGGGTCATGGCTCGGGTGAGGCTTCCCCTGCCCTGGCATCGCCGCGCCGTCATCGCGGCCCGGGAGAGCAAGGGAACCAGCGCCGCTGCGGCCGCTACGCTGGCGGCGCTTGGCGCGGGCGGAGCCGTTTGGGTTCTGCGCTTTCCGGAGTTGCGGCCGATCGCACTGGCCAGCTGGGTTCTGGGCCGAGCGGGCGACCTGCTCTGGCAGGCGACGATCGGCCTCGGCCGAGTCGCGTACGCTCTGGGCCTGCCGGATCTCGCGAGCGCCATCGGCGCGGATCTGACGGTCGGCTCGGTGGTCGCCGGCCTGGCCACCATCACTCTCGTGAGCTTCGGCTCGTTGTCCGTGATGGTACGGCTGGTCCGCGAAACACCGCCTGAACTGGTCCGAGCGAGTTGAACCACTGCCCTACAAAACACCAATCCGGGACTTGAGGAGAACCAGGATCGCATGAAGAAGACACTGCAGCTGTTCCGTTGGACCGTCGCCCTGCTGGCCGGGGATCTGTTCGTCGGACCGGCCCCCATCGAGTCGCAGAACGCGGGTCTCGCCGGCAGCACGGTGCTGTTGTCCGGCGACATCGCGCGGCTCGAGCTGGAACTGTCCGGTGGGCAGACGACCGTCCTCGAACTCAATTCGGGGCATGTCCTGATCGACGGCGCCGACGTCGGGTCGTACGAACCCGGCGGCGACTTCGAGAAATCGTGGCGTGACTTGCTGCGGAATCCGATGATCGGGGAACTCGCGGATCTTCCGGCGCTCCTTTCGGGGTGGGAACCCGCGGCTGGTGGACCGGATGGTACGGCCCGCACGGCGATCCTGGGTGTGTTCGATCGGTTCGACCCGCAGGCGCTGGCCGACGTGGCCGACGGCGCCGACGTGGCCGTGCCGGCGAATCAGGAGCGCGTGACCATCGTACCGCGGGCCGGATCGATCGGGCAGTTGGCCGAGCGGCTCGAACGCCTGAGTGGAACCCTCGACCGGATCGCCGGTGAGCAGATTCAGCTGGACGGCGAGTTTGCCCTGGTGGTGAATGGGGACTACCAGATCGCCGAGGGAACGGTCATCGACGGCAACGTCGCATTGCTGGACGGAGATCTGCTCGTCCATGGAGAGATCGACGGGGACGTGCTGGTCCTGGGTGGACAACTCGACCTCGAGCCCGGCGCGACGGTTGCAGGTGACGTTCGATCCATCGGGGGTGACGTTGAGACGACGGGAGCCATGGTCATGGGTGAGATCCTGGCCCTGACCAACATCCCGGACGCGCTGGATGTGGCGGCGCCCGAAGTGCGGATCGAGGCGGACTACGGCGACCATTGGAACGAGCGAGACTACGGACGGCGCGACAGGCGCAGCCGAGGGTTCTTCGGGTCGATCATCCACAATACCGGGCATGCCGTCGGAGGTGTGTTCGGCACGATGATGTGGGTCCTCGGTCTGACACTGGTCGGCGCTCTGCTGGTCTACTTCGTGCCAAACAGGCTCGAAACGGTCGCTGCCACGGCACGGGCGGACCTGCTTCGCAGTTTCGGAGTCGGCCTCGCCGGTGAGTTGCTGTTCGGCCCGATCCTGGTGCTGCTCGCGGTGTTGATC
>JARFPW010000270.1 GCA_029288095.1 Gemmatimonadota bacterium | reverse complement strand
AGCGGCGCCACGTCCAGGCAGGGTCCGTATAGCCGTCGACCAGACGACCGACATCTTCCCGTTCCGTCTCGTCCAGAGAGCCGGCTTCGATCCGGGTGCCGAATTCCGTCTCGAATCCCGACCGGAGGGCCGCCACGAGATCGGCCAACGTAGGAACCGTACTCATCACGTCGCCGAGGCCGATCGCTCCCGTGTGAGCGTCGCTGCGGGCGGACGAACCCGATTCTCGACTCGTTATTCGCAGTTCCTCCGTCACACGTTGCTCGTTCGCCAGCAGGAGGGACCCGTGCTGCAACAGCGCGCCACCGACCCGCCACTGCGCGCTTCCTATGAGCTTGCGTCCCTCCGCAGTGACTTCACCCGGTAGAGGATCCCGGAAGCAGGCCCGCGCAGTTGGCCGAGGTGCGGTGCCGCGGGTGCGTTCACCGGCGCAGGCGACCGGTGCACCAAGCGCCTGGAGCCCGTTTGCGAGCGCGCGGTTGATGCGACAGTACGCGTCACGGAGCGAGCCCCACGTTTCGGCCGGGGCGGTGACGGAGTAGGTGAGTTCACGGTGGTGGTATACCGCACGGCCACCCGTCGGTCGCCGCACGATGTCGATCCCTCTCGCGGTCGCAGCATCGGTGTCGTAGCGACCCGCGGCAGCCTGGTTGCGCCCGAACGACAGGCAGCCGGGACGCCATCCGTAGAAACGAACCGTCATGTCGCCCCGCCGAGCCGAAGCCATGAGGGCTTCATCAATTGCCATGTTGCGCGCACCCGGAAGTGGGTCGTCATGCATCAGGCGCATCATGGCTCAGATCACCACTTCCGCCGCCACACCGCCGCGTCGATTACGGACCACAGGTGAATGACCCAGCCCAGAGTCCCGAACGTGACCACCCAGACGACGCTCGCCAGGATGAACATGAACACGGCTATGAACAGGCGGCCCTGAAGCAGCTGGCCCAGGCCCGGCACGAAGAAGCTCGCCAGGGCGGCTATGACGTTCCCGGCGGATCCCTGTCCTGACATCTCGATCTCCCGGATTCGATGATCGGACCTCACACCCGCGCTCCGGGTGCGTTTGTCTTCGTGGATCACTACGAAGGTCGGGCACCCAGAGTTGCGAGGACGAGCTGGTCACAGAGTTTTCCTTCCGAGAATCCGGTCGCGAAGCTTCAAATAGTGAGTTCCCCCGACAAGCTTCACGGCCTTCTTCGCGTTCCACATCACATATTGTCCGAGTTGCTGAGTCGCGGGGCCTGCCGTCGAAAGCGCTGCCGACACTTCGGGCCTCATCCCACGGAGCAGTGAATACCTGCCGAGTACCTTGCACCCGGCCACCTCCCCTATGCGTTTGACCGGCTCCGAAGTGAACAGGATTCGGATTCCGCTCGCCGCCGCAGCCCTCGCCACCTTGCGCGCGTAGTACCCTCCCGGAACGGAGGCGACTTCGACTTTTTCGCCGAGGATGTCGCTCAGGCGGCCCGCACTTCTCGTCCACTCGTCGACAAGCGTCTCCCAGGAGCAGGAGGACATGCGCGACGGATGCGTCCACGAGTGGCTGCCGATGATATGACCGCGCGAGTGGAGATCCCGGATCTGCTGTACGGAGAGAAATCCCGGCGTGTCGATGAGATTTCCGGTGACAAAGAAGTGCCCGCGCCAGCCGAGACGTTCGAGGAGGTCGGCTGTGTAGGTCGCCGCACTCACTCCGCCGTCGTCGAACGTGAGCAGTACGGGTATGCGGTGTCGCGAAGGGGCGGCGAGAGTCTCATGGATCGTCGAAACGCGCTCATGAGCGACACGCCGAACCTGCTCAAAATGCCGCTCCAGGTCTTCCACGTCGAGCTTGTAGACGCCCGCGCCCTGACCGGGAAACCCACTTTCGTCGAGGCCGCCCGGGAGCACGGCGTCGTGGTACAGAAGCGTCACCGCCCTCACGATCTTCTCTGCCGAGCCTTCCTTTTCCACGCCAGGTGCCGGGTTAGCCATGGCTGCCCCCACATGGCGGAGGTGCGCCCCGTGACATCGACAGGTTCCGCCTCCTGGCGGAATTCCTCCAGAAGTTTCTTTTGGACCGCCGCCAGGTTGTCGAACACGACCCGGTACTGGATGACCACGTGGGATTCGCCCACCTCGTCATAGTCATAGCTGTAGTGGCCACTGATCGGGCCCCCATCCACGCTCTCGTCGATCTTGAGCAGGGTCATGCCGACGTTGTCCAAATCGTCGTTTGCCAGCGCCCAGAAACATCCGTGGGCGTTCTTGTACTCAGGGCAGATGCCCGGGTGCATCACGAACGTCCCCGTGGCGGGGATTGAGAAGACGGCTCTTTTCAGTAGCGATTTGCATCGGGCGATCATGATGTCTGGCGCGCAATCGCGAATGAAGGCCTCGGCTTCGCCGCTATTGGGACTATGCGTTCTGAGAACGGGCACTGTTGCTTCGGCGTAATCGGGGTAGCGCTGAACCAGCTCCTCGAGCCTGGCGCGTTGCCAAGCACTATCCCGCCGGGCAAGCGCGAGCCTGTAGTAGAGTCGGAACAGTGCCACGTCTAAGAATCGCAGCAACCCCACTCGACGAATCTCGCGGCGGAACCGCTTCATCTTTCGATCGGCACCCTCCTCCAGGACGATGACCCCGACCAGGTCGGAGAACGAGGCCAGCCATCGCGGCAGACCCTCCTGGTCCAGCATCGCCCCGTCGTGGCAGATGAGCAGGGTTTTCATCGGAGGGCGCGCGAACTGCTCAGCGGCCTGCGCATTTCGTCCGGCGGTAGGGTATCAGGAAGGCCGGGTCGGCGTCGTCCGCCTTCGCGAACACGACCGCGTGGATGAAGTCCTCGTCCATCTGGACATAGACGATCTTCTGCGGAAAGTCGTGTTCTGGGTTCACGAATTCGAGGCGGCCGACTTCGACGGACCGGGCCGGAAAATCCGTCGGGGTCTGTCCCGACGGTACAGCATGATAGATCAGCAACCCGTCAGCGTCGGTGCGGATCGTGACCAGCTCGTAACCGCGCGCTTCGCCACCGCGGACACTCCTGGACATCCCGACCATCAGGCCGCCTCGCGGCGCCATCCACTGTTCCTCGGCAGCGTCCTGGCCGTCCGCCGACGCCGCCTCCCAGCAACCCGCGAGCCAGCCGGCGGCTTCGACGCCCGTGAGCGCTGGCACAGAATCCGCCTGGGCCGAGGCCGAGGAGGG
>JARFPW010000248.1 GCA_029288095.1 Gemmatimonadota bacterium | reverse complement strand
GCTGAAGGCCATCGTCAATGAGATCTCTCAGACTGATGGCATCATCCTGTTCATCGACGAGCTGCATACGCTTGTCGGTGCCGGTGCTGCCGAGGGAGCGATCGACGCGTCCAACATGCTGAAGCCGGCCCTCGCCAGGGGCGAACTCCAGTGTGTCGGCGCCTCCACGCTCAACGAGTACCGCAAGCACATCGAGAAGGACGGGGCTCTGGAGCGTCGCTTCCAGACCGTGATCGTGGATCCGCCGACCGTGGATGAGACGATCGAAATCCTCAAGGGCCTGCGTCGGCACTACGAGGAGCACCACAACGTAGTGGTGCCGGATGAGTCGCTTGTCGCGGCGTCGAAACTGGCGGATCGCTACATCACCGACCGCTTCCTGCCGGACAAGGCGATCGATGTAGTGGATGAGGCCGGGGCCAGGTCCCGACTCGGCGCCCAGGTCCCCCCGCCTGAAGTTCAGCAGTTGAGGGACGACCTCGAGGCGCTGAGCGCGGAGAAAGACGAGGCGATTCGGAATCAGGACTTCGAGGCGGCCGCCCAGCTCCGCGACCGTGAGAAGGAGTTCCAGGCCGAGATCAAGCGAACTCAGGAGGAGTGGGAACGTCAGCAGAAGGACAACCAGCCAATCGTGGACGAGGAGGCGATTTCGTTCATCGTTTCTCGCTGGACGGGTATCCCTGTCAGTCGGTTGCGGGAGGAGGAGACGCAGCGGCTTCTTCGCATGGAAGACGAGTTGCATGAAAGCGTCGTCGGGCAGGAAGAGGCAATTCAAGCACTCAGCCGGGCCATTCGCCGCACACGAGCGGGGTTGAAGGCACCGGATCGTCCGATCGGAAGCTTCGTATTCTGCGGTCCGACAGGTGTCGGAAAGACGGAACTGGCCCGTCAGCTGGCGCGCTTCCTGTTCGCCGACGAGGGGGCCCTGATTCGCGTCGACATGTCGGAGTACATGGAGAAGTTTTCCGTGAGCCGCCTGATTGGTGCACCTCCCGGATATGTGGGCTACGAGGACAGCGGTACGCTGACCAAGGCGGTGCGCAGGCGTCCGTATAGCGTCGTGCTGCTGGACGAAATCGAGAAGGCTCACCCGGATGTGTTCAACATCCTCCTCCAGGTTCTGGACGAGGGACGGCTGACCGACAACTACGGACGGGTGATCGATTTTGCGAATACCGTGCTCATCATGACCTCAAACGTCGGCGCGCGTGATATCGCCTCGGGCAAGTCGCTCGGATTTACGCCGGACGAGAGCGGCGTCGACTACGCGAAGATGGCTGAGCGGGTCAATGACGAAATCGACCGAACGTTCACGCCGGAGTTCCTGAACCGTCTCGATGAGGTCATCGTGTTCCATCCGCTGTCCAAGGAGCAGATCGGCGAGATCGTGCACATTAGGCTTCGTGACGTGCAGAACCGACTCGCTGACGAGCAGTTGTCGCTCAGGCTCGACCCTGCAGCAATAGAGTTTCTGGTGGACCGCGGGTACGACACGAAGTTCGGAGCTCGCCCGTTGAAGCGCACGATCCAGCGGTATGTGGAGGACGCGCTGTCGGAGAAGATCCTTATGGCGGAGTTCGCCCCGGGCGATGAAATCGCGGTTGAGATGGCGGCGGACTCGGAGTCGCTGGCGTTCAGGGCTGTGTCCCCAACATCGGCCCCGTGACCGCCCGCCGGCACCTGCGGGCTCGCGCAGCCCTCGCCACCCTCTGTTTGGCGGGGGCTTCGCCGTTAATGGCCCAGGATCAACCCCTCTACCAGGTCCGGGTCGACAGTATCGTCGTCTCCGGGGTTGAGAGATACTCCGAAGAGAGTATCCGTCGAATCGCGCGGCTTCGCGTCGGAGACATCGTCAACGGACCTGACATTCAGGAGGCGATTCAGCGGCTGTTTGCGACGGGCGAGTTCGGCGATATCAACGTGAGTGTTACGCCGGACAGTCCGGCCGTGTTCTTCATCCGGGTAGAAGAGCGCCCCCTTGTCGGCCGGTATCAGTTCGAGGGACTTGACCACGCAAATGCCGGTGTCATCCGAGACTCGGCGGGCCTGGTCGGCGGAACGGCGCTCGATCCATCGCGGGTGGCCCGGGCACGGGTGTTGGTGCGTTCCATGCTCGCGGATGCCGGCTTCCCGCAGGCCGAGGTCGATACGATGTCCCGCCCGGACCCCTCCGGCCTCGACCAGGTCGAGATGGTATTCCTCGTGGATGAGGGCCCGCGGCTGGCGCTTGCCAGAGTGGACTTCCTCGGCAACGACGCTGTTCCGGCCGGCGAGTTGCGCGGCGCGATGTCGACGGTCGAAGAAGGATTCTTCTGGTTTCGTCCAGGCGAGCTCCGTCACGATGAGTATCGCCGGGACCTCTCGGAACGGCTTCCTGCCTACTACGGCAGTAAAGGCTACATAGACCTCGAGATTCTTGGCGACACGATCGTCGTCGACACACTCACGGGTAAGGGTCGGATCGAGATCCAGGTCAGGGAAGGCGAGCAGCACCGGCTGCGAAGCCTGCAGATCGATGGCAATCGGCGCTTCCCGACCGAACAGCTACGTGCCTACTTCGGGCCTGGCGGGGACGGCAGCCTGGACGAGTCCGGGCAGGCGGTCGGGGAGCTGCGGCCGTTCAACCTCGCGGATTTCGAGAAGGCGACACAGGACATCAATGATCTCTACCGCGACGCCGGGTACCTGCGGGCTCAGATCATTCCTGAGGTACAGAGAAACCCGGCGGACAGCGTGCACCAGTTTCGCACGGTCGACGTAAGCTGGTTCATCCGCGAGGGGCCGCCCGCCTACATCCGAACGGTGCAGATCGTCGGCAACGATTTCACGCACGACAAGGTCATTCGGAAGATCCTGCTGACGCTGCCCGGCGATATCTACTCGCAGCAGCTACTCATCTCCAGTATCCGAAACATCCAGTCGCTCGGGTTCTTCGAGTCGCTCCCGCCGGATCAGGCCATCGAAATCAACCCGCGTGAGGATGGCGACATCGACATCGTCTATCGGGTGAAGGAGCGTCAGACCGGCAACATCAATTTCGGCCTCAGCGCCGCCGGAGTAACCGGGTTGGCCGGCTTCATCGGCTACGATCAGCCGAATTTGTTCGGGCAGGCAAAGAACGGGCACTTCAGGTGGTTGTTCGGTCGGAACTCGCAGGACATCGAGGTCAGCTACACCGACCCCGAGTTCTTCTCCTCCCGCAACAGTCTGTCCGTCGGCCTGCAGAGCTCGCGCGACCGGTTCCAGACCTTCAGCCTCGGCGATCGCAGACAGACTGGTGGTTTCGTCGAGGTAGGGTTCCCGATCTTCGACCTGCGGTCCACGCGGTTCTTCGCCGGCTACTCTCTGTTCAGCGACGAGGTGAGCGACCTGGAGTCTTTCGGGATTCGACCCGGGCAGGAGACGACGATCACCCAGGGTACCCGCAGTACGATCAGCTTGAGACTGGTACGCGACACCCGCGGGGGAGGTATCTTCCCGACGTCGGGGAACCGTAACTCGATCTCCGCCAGGTTCACGGGTGGATTCCTCGGGGGTGATGGAGACTACGGCAAGTTCGACTTCAATAGCGAGTGGTTTGCGCCAATTGGACAAATCGGTGGCGGGCCTACGAGCGTCCCCATCGAACTCGTGCTCGGGCTATCATTCCGGGCTGGATTGGTCATGGGGGACAATCCCTTCTTCGTCGAACGCTTCTTCGGTGGCGGAACGCAGGTGGGACAGCAAGTCCGGGGCTACGACGAGGCCACGATCACGCCCAACGGACATATTCCGCGTAGCGCTCCCGTTGGCAGCATCGACCGGGTCGGCGAAGCGTTCTTCACGACCACGGCGCAGTTCGGAATCAAGCTCACGGACAATATTTTCGCCAGTTCGTTCATCGATGGCGGGAATGTCTGGAGGGATGCCGGCCAGTTCAATCCAACGGATCTTCTGGTCGGAGCCGGGTTAGGAGTCAGCCTCGTGACACCGTTTGGTCCGATTGGTGTAGATTACGCGTACGGATTCGACCGTCGCGACGTCGTTGGACGGCCGGACCCGGGTTGGCAGTTGCACTTCCGCTTCGGGCGGGTATTCTGAGCGTCGCGACGGAATCAGTCACCATGGTAACAGTGCTGGATAACGGAACTTTACAGGAGTTCATGCGCATGTCGTATCTCCGACACATCGGCAGGGCCGCAGCGGTCCTCCTACTCTCGGTATCGCCCGTTCTGGGCCAGGACGGCCCCCCGGTGGGCACCACGTTCGTATACCTCAACTCGGCCGACATCATCCAGTCCACGCCGGGATCGGCGGAGGCCCAGCGCACGTTCGATCGCGAGATCGCGGACATGCGGACGGAATTGCAGACTCAGGCGTCGGCCGTGGACTCGTTGCTGCGAGACTATCAGAGGCAGGAGGCACTGTTGAGCCCCCAGGCCAAAGACCAGAAGCAGGGCGAGATCCGCACTCTTCAGGGCAACCTCGAGACACGGCGCCAGGAGATGGAGACGCAGGCCGGTCAGCGTCAGCAGGAGTTGCTTCGTCCGATCCTCGAGAGAGTAAGCGGAGTTATCGAGACGATTCGTAGCGAGCGGAATTATGCGATGGTGTTCGACATCTCGACGGAAGGCGTCGTGGCGGCGGATCCCTCGCTGGATATTACGGACATCGTAAAGGCGCGTCTTGGCGCCGCGGACAGTACGGCCGCTGCACAACCGTAGCCCAGAAGTATTCGGACTCGCCGGCCACGATCCGGCGGGTCCGTCCCCCAGTCGGAGTCTCGGATGACATTCACGGTGCAGGAACTTGCCGAGCGAGTGTCGGGACGCGTGGAAGGCGACCCAACCCGTGCCGTTCACGGTGTCGCTCCCGTAGCTGCAGCCGGCCCGGAGCAGATCACCTACGTAGTCGGCTCGAAGTACCTCCGGTTTCTGAACGACTGTCAGGCAGCCGCCGTATTGGTGCCCAACGAACTCGACGTGCCGGCGAACGGCAACACGCTGATCCGAGTCGAAAGTCCGGAACTCGCCTTCTCCACTCTGCTCGAGGTCTTTCATCCACCCCGGGTGCCGCCGGAGGGCGTCCATCCTTCGGTAGTGATCGGGAAGAGCGTCGTACTCGGGCCGGGCGTGAGCATTGGCCCGTACGCCGTCGTCGACGGAGAGGCCACGATCGGAGCGGGGGCTATCATCGGCGCGAGTTCTCATATCGGATATGGAGTCCGGATAGGGGCGGGGACCCGCATCGATCCGGGTTGCTCCGTGCTCGAAGGTGCAGTTCTTGGTGAGCGGGTGCGGCTCCATTGCGGCGCGCGGGTGTCGGCAGACGGGTTCGGCTATACCGCCGGGCCGGACGGACCGGTAAAGATCCAGCATATCGGACTGTGCATTCTCGGTGATGATGTCGAGGTCGGCGCAAATTCGACGATCGACCGGGGATCGCTATCCGACACCGTGATCGGGGCCGGCACGAAGATCGACAACCTGGTACACATCGGGCATAACTGTCGTATCGGGCGCAATTGCTACATCGTTGCGCAGGTCGGCATCGCGGGGAGCACGGTCATCGGGGACGGCGTGCGCCTTGGCGGCCAGGTCGGCGTGGCCGGGCATATCACGATCGGCGATGGGGCTGCGATTGCGGCAGGCAGCGGTACGATGACGAATATCCCGGCGGGCGAAATCTGGAGCGGGCGTCCAGCCCGACGACACCGGGAGTGGTTGCGCGCTTCGTCGGCGTTCTACAAGCTTCCCGATCTACTTCGGCGCCTCGCGGCGCTGGAACGGGCAGCCGAGGACATCGACGACGAGGAGGCATGAGCCAGGACCCGTCCGGATCCGCTCCCGAATTCCAACAGACGCTCGCCACCGGATTCTCGCTCGAAGGGCGGGGATTGCACAGCGGTGCGCCGGCGCACGCGTCGGTCCTCCCGGCCGAACCCGACACGGGGATCGTGTTCCGTCGCATGGACCTCCCCGACCAGCCCACCATCAAGGCAGATGTCAGCCTCGTCAGCGGCGTAGACTGGCAGACAGTGATCGGGGAGGCCGATTGTGCCGTGCGGACTGTGGAGCATCTTCTGGCTGCCGTGGCCGCTCATCGACTGGACAACCTGGAAGTGCAACTCGACGGTCCGGAGCCACCCGCGCTCGACGGCAGCGCTACGGGTTGGTGCGCGGCGATTCGCGATGCTGGACTCCGGACCCAGGAGGCGGCGCCGAAGGAAATCATCGTTCGAGAGACCCTGACGGTGCAGGAGGGGGCCTCGCGATACGTCGTGCTCCCATCCGAGGAGTATCGCATCAGCGCTCGGATTGCGTTCGACCACCCGACGATAGGTGAGCAATACGCGACGACGACGATCAATCCCGAGACCTTCGCAAATGACCTGGCTCCCGCACGGACATTCGGGCTAGACAGCTGGGGAGAACCACTGCGGGCGCGGGGGCTCGCTCTCGGCTCCACGGCCGACAACACGATCATCCTGTCGGAAACCGGCGATCAACCACCGCCCGAACTGAGATTTGCCGACGAGTTCGTGCGCCACAAGAGGCTGGACATGATCGGCGACCTGGCACTCGTCGGGGCCCGGTTGAGAGCCCACATCATTGGCGAACGGCCGGGCCACAGGGGAAACGTGGCACTTGCGCGCCGCTTGCGGCAGCTTCTTGGTCGGCCCTCCGACGGAAGCCCCGCACTGGACATCAGCGCCATTCTCCAGCACCTGCCACATCGCTATCCCTTCCTGCTGGTAGACCGCGTTCTCGAAATCGAGCCGCAACAGCGGATTCTCGCCCTCAAAAACGTCACGATCAACGAGCCGTTCTTTCAGGGACACTTTCCCGGACACCCGATCATGCCCGGTGTGTTGATCGTCGAAGCGATGGCTCAGGCGGGCGGACTCTTGCTGCTCGATTTGTTCGACTCTGCCACGCAGGTGGTGTATTTCCTGGGTCTTGATGATGTGCGGTTCAGACGTCCGGTACGCCCGGGCGATCAACTGGTGTTCGAGGTCGAGATGGTCCAGATCCGCAGCGCCCTGTTCAAGATGCGGGGTGTGGCCAGGGTGGACGGTCAGGTGGTGGCGGATGGGACCATGATGGCTCGATTCGTAGACCGATGACGGTGCCCACGCACGCAGAGGCGGCGGTCCATCCAACCGCTGTCGTCGATCCCAAAGCCCGGATTGCGGGGTCAGCCGCAGTCGGACCGTACACGATAATCGGGCCGAATGTGGTCATTGGCGAACAGGTACGGATCGCCGGACATGTGCTCGTCGAGCGGGACACATGGATCGGAGATGGATGCAGAATCCACCATGGCGCGGTGCTCGGTACCGATCCGCAGGACCTCAAATACGGCGGGGAGGCCTCGCGCCTGGAAGTTGGCCCCCGGACCGCGATACGGGAGTACGCGACCTTGAACCGTGGGACCGGCGAGGACGGTCTGACGAGGGTCGGGAGTGACTGCCTTCTGATGGCCTATTCTCACGTCGCCCACGACTGCCTGCTGGGCGACGGAGTGATCCTGGCCAACAGCGTGAATCTCGCCGGGCACGTCGAGATCGGCAGCTTCGCCACCGTGGGAGGGCTGGTGGGGATCCACCAGTTCGTCCGGATCGGCTCACACTCATTCGTGGGAGCATGCTCGAAGCTCGCCCAGGACATTCCTCCCTATCTCCTCGTTGATGGCAATCCGTGCCTGCCACATGGCCTGAATGTTGTCGGACTGAGGCGCCGCGGGTTCGACGCGGCCACCATCCGCGCCCTGCGGCGGGCATATAAACTCGTGTTCGCCTCCGACCTGCATATCGGCGCTGCCCTTGATGCTGTAGAGGCGGCCTCGGACGTGGGTCCCGAAGTGACCGAGTTCGTCGAGTTCATCCGAAGTACGGAGCGCGGTATCGTTTCGTGAAGGCCCCGTGAGCGAGTTCCGTGTCGGCGTCGTCGGTGTCGGCCGGCTGGGCGCCGTTCATGCCCGGATCCTCGACGAGATGCCGAGGGTGCGACTCACCGGGGTCCACGACACCTCCAAGTCGAGAGCTTTGGAAATCGCCGCCCGGCACGGATGTGAGGCGTTCGCCACTTCGGATGAGTTGTGGGCGGCCTGCGAGGCGGTTGTTGTGGCCGTGCCCACCTCGGAGCACCACCGCGTCGCGGCAGCGGCGCTCGATGCCGGCTGTCACGTGCTCGTGGAGAAGCCGCTGGCCGGTTGTCTGGCGGATGCGGACGATCTCATCGAGCGGGCGGCGGCCGCGGACCGATTCCTCGCCGTCGGTCACGTAGAGCGATTCAATCCGGTTATCCGCGCTTGCCGACATTTGATGGACGATCCGCGGTTCGTGACCTGCCTTCGGCTCGCCCGGTTTCAACCGCGCGGCACCGATGTGGCTGTGACGCTCGACCTGATGATCCATGATATCGACCTCGTGCTTGGACTCGTCGATAGCGAAGTCGAGTCGTTCGAGGCGATCGGAGTGCCGTTGATCACGGACACCGTGGACATGGCCAACGCCCGCATCCGATTTGCGAATGGTGCGATCGCCGACGTCAACGCGAGCCGGGCATCGCTGCAGCCGACCAGGGAAGTGCGTGTGTTTCAGGAATCGGGTTACTTCAGTCTCGATCTGGCGGCGGGTCGCGGTGAGTTCCACCGGCGGCGCCTTCCGGCACCCCGCGTGGAGGATCCGGCTTCTGCGTCCCTCGGCGACTTCGTCGAGCGGACGGCGATAGAGGGCGACGACAAGGAGCCGCTCCGGGCTGAACTCGACGCCTTCGTCGCCGCGCTTGCTGGTGAGGCCAGCTCTGTCGTTACAGGCCGTCAGGGCCGTGCGGCACTGGCTATCGCCCTCAGTATATCCCAGGAAATTGAGCGTGATCACCATGCCTCTACGAAAAATCCGTGAGCAACGGCGACAGCTCGGTGTAGGTGTCCGAAAGGGTCCCCGGACCCTTACGCTGATCCTGCTCCTGATCATTGTCATCATCCTGATCGCCGCCCTCGCACGTGTCGGATAGCGGTCCAACCGTATTCCTATCCGCCGGCGAGGCATCGGGGGATCAGCACGGTGCAGAACTGGCCCGTGAACTCCGTCGCCGGTTACCGGGCGTTCGACTGATGGGCCTCGGGGGCAGCCGGATGGCAGGGGAGGGAGTGGAGTTGCTGGCCGGTCTCGACCGCCTGGCCGTTCTCGGGTTCGCAGAGGTAGTCCGCCGACTGCCGGATCTCCTGGCGTTACGCCGAACCGTTTACAGAGCTCTGGAGGCTGGCGGAGTAGACCTCGTCGTACCGATTGACTATCCCGGATTCAATCTGCCCCTGTCGGGTCGTGCTCACAGACTTTCAATCCCCGTGCTCTACTACATCGCGCCCCAGGTCTGGGCGTGGAAGGAGAGGCGTGCGCGCAGGCTCGCGGCGTGGGCCAACGAGGTGTGCGTCGTGCTGCCGTTCGAGCGTGATC